>JAILNW010000041.1 GCA_024691145.1 Lachnospiraceae bacterium | reverse complement strand
ACAGAACATGAATATGTTTTTGAAGCAGCAGATGGCGAACTTTGAAGCATCACCTGTTAATGAGACTGCATTTGCAGGTGCCGGGGCAGTTGGTATGGACACATCTTCACAGTTTGTATATAACAATATGACTATGAATCCTGGGGCACAGCAGCAGGTAGCACAGTATTATGTTAATCAGTTTCCTGTGGCTCAGATTAATAATCAGAGTATTAACCAGAATAAAACTCAGGAGGAAGTAAAGGAAAGTGACTTGCCTGAGAAGGAAGTATTTAAGTGGTTTTATACTATACTTGATGTAGAATCCAGGATAATTACAAAACCGGTTACAACAGCCAAGGAGCTTGTTGCCAAGAAGAAGATGGCTGTTCCAATTAGTTTATATATTATACAGGCTTTATTTACAGCAATATTTGGACTTATATATATTGTAAGAGCATTTACTGAGAATTATACAACTCTTACAGAAAAGAATATGGATGTAATTCAGGGATATGCCTTAGATGCAAAGATACCATATGTAAAGGCATTTTGTATGACATTCCTGCTTTCTTTAGGTTTAACATACGTATTGCTTTTAGTAACCTGGATGTTTGGAAGACTGTTCAGACTGAAGATATCATTTGCAGAGATGGTTAATGTTGTAGGAGCAAGAAGCGGTATATTGATTTTTACCAACATTATTGCCATAATACTTACATTCGTTAATCCTGAGTATGGAATTACATTTTTCTGTTTTTCAGACATTATAGGCTTTGCCATTATGGCACTTTGTTATCCTTCTAAGGACACAAGCAAAGAGAATAAGGTATTATTTGCTTTATCTGTATCTATTATTGCCTATATGTTTATTGAGTACAGAACTATGGCATTTGGTATGGGATATTATCTCCCAAGAGCCATTATGAATCAGATATCCATGGAAGGCGGATTGTTTGGAAAGATTTCCAATGTTTTATATCAGCTTGAACAGGGATTGGAATTAAAGAATCATATCTTTTAATAAAATGAGATTAGTATAAGAACTGTGAAATGCAAAAATCACAGTTCTTTTTTTCTGCTGAATAGTAGCAGGGTTTCTCAACTGTAGAGAAAGATATGCCTAAACAAAAAAAGACATAAAAAAATCGCCGAATAATGTTCCATCCAACGATTTTTTTATCTTCCCTTTAATTATTGGCTATAGAGTAACCACCTTTAATAACTTCTTCCTTTTACCCCTTAGAAATCGTCATTCCTCTTTTAATAACTATACTACCCGGTATAACTTCCCTTTTAATATAACTCCGTAACAAACTACCCCTAATCTGTTACTTTCCTCTTTTATAAACTGCCAAATACGTGTTATAAACTACCCATCTTATAACCTTTTAAAAACTTAATATAACAACTACCCCTAATTGTATATCAAAGTCATGTACTTTGTTTGTTTATATGTATATAATAACAGTCGTTGGTCACAAAAAGGTTACAAAAACAAAAAATAGATAAAAATTGTAAAAATATTTTTAAATTGTCTGAAAACTTATAAAATATACAGGTTTGACAAATACTTTATTTAGGTATATTATTT
Organism: Lachnospiraceae bacterium; assembly: GCA_024691145.1. GTDB lineage: Bacteria > Bacillota > Clostridia > Lachnospirales > Lachnospiraceae > JAILNW01. The sequence goes on along the minus strand of JAILNW010000041.1, from coordinate 29,194 downwards.
ATTTCAAAGAAATAAGGGAATAAATAAGCAGGAAGAGGGAATTAATTTGAAGATAAAAGACAAGACGAAAGAAATGCTGGAGGAACCTGTTGAGAAACTTATAACAAAACTTGCTGTACCTACTATTCTTAGTATGCTTATTACGTCATTTTACAATATGGCGGATACATTTTTTGTAGGAAAGTTAGGAACTACAGCAACAGGTGCTGTTGGTGTGGCATTTCCACTTATGACAATTATACAGGCTATGGGATTTTTCTTTGGACATGGTTCAGGTAATGCTGTATCCAGAAAACTGGGAGCTAAAGATACTGAAGGAGCAGAAAAGATTGCATCTGTCGGTTTTTTTGGAGGGTTATTCTGCGGACTTATAATTATGATACTTGGTATTATATTTATTAATCCTCTTACCATGCTGCTTGGATCAACTAAAACTATTCTGCCATATGCAAGATCATATATAAGAATATTACTTTTTGCAGCTCCATTTATGTCTGCATCATTTGTACTTAATAATCAGATGAGATTTCATGGAAGAGCCATGTTTGCTATGTTTGCCATAATAACAGGAGCTGTTCTTAATGTTATACTTGATCCTATACTTATATTTAAGTTTAATATGGGTGTAAGCGGTGCGGCAGCTGCAACTGCCATAAGCCAGACAATTAGCTTTGTAATGCTTTTAATAGCTTATTATACGTCAAAATGTTCGAAAATCAGTATATATAACCTTAAGTATACAAGAGAACAGATTGGAGATATAGCTGCAGGAGGACTTCCTTCTCTTTGCAGGCAGGGACTTGCAAGTGTTGCTACAATTGCTCTTAATACTGCAGCAAATCCTTATGGAGATGCAGCAATTGCAGCCATGTCAGTTGTTGGAAAGATTGCTTTCTTTGCAAATGCTGTTGTTATTGGATTTGGTCAGGGATTCCAGCCGGTTTGTGGATTTAATTATGGTGCCGGCAATAAAAAACGTGTAAAAGAAGCTTTTTATTTTTCTGTAAAGGTAGCTACTGTTATACTTGTATGTTTTGCTTTTGCAGGATTTTTTGGAGCTGAAAAATTAATTGCTATATTTAGAGATGATGATATGGATGTTATCAGGATGGGAGCCTTTGCTCTTAAGATGCAATGTATTACCATGCCCCTTAATGGTATTTTTACCATGAGTAACATGCTTTATCAGACTTGCAAATGGACAGTTCCTGCAACAACACTTTCATCTTCAAGACAGGGATTTATATTTATTATTGTAGTTCTTTCATTATCTGCAATATTTCATATGAATGGTGTAATGGTTGCACAATCAGTATCTGATGTGCTTGCATTTACTTTAACAATGGCATTTAACCATAAGTTATTAAAGAAACTATTTGAATAGTTAATGTAAAACAAAAAAACAGCCGCTTACGCGACTGTTTTTCTTCCCTTAATTATTATCTTCCCTTTTTTAATAACTTCAGCTACCCCTAGCTTCCCTTACTAATTGTTACTTCCCTTTGGTTTTTCCCTTTTAATTACTTAACTTCCGCTTATAACAAACTACCCCTAATTCGTTATATCCCCTGTTAATAACTTCTATATACTAAACTACCCCTAGTTTTAGTACCACTTTTAATAACTTTTTTAATTACTACCCTTTGTCTTCTGTAACTTTATGTCTTTATTATAGATTGCTTCGGTCACAAAATGGTTACATTTTCCAAAAATATGGAAAAAAATGTAACTTTTTTATTTATGGGAGAATTATACGTGAAAAGTAACATATGTGAAACAGACTTATTGTACATGCTTGCATGTTAAATAGATATATGTTACTATTATAGTTGATTTATCTGAAAAAACATTCATACTGGAGGAATTATAATGAATTTAAATGATATAAAAGAAGAAATTATAAGATTAAAAAAAGAAAAGGATATATGCATACTTGCTCATGCTTATCAGAGACATGATATATGGGAAGTTGCAGACTATGTTGGGGATTCATTTGGATTAAGTGTCCAGGCATCAAAGGCTTCTAATAAGAATGTAATTATGTGCGGTGTAAGATTTATGGCTGAAACAGTTAAGATTTTATCACCAGAGAAGACTGTTTACCTTGCTAATCCAATTGCAGGCTGCCCTATGGCTGAGCAGATGGACGTGGATATGTTACAGGAAGTTAAGAAACAGTATCCTGATTATACAGTAGTTGCATATGTTAATACTACATCAGAATTAAAAACTTTATGTGATGTATGTGTAACTTCTTCATCAGCTGTAAAGATTATAAAGAATATAGATAATAACAAGATATTATTCATTCCTGACTGTAACCTTGGAGATTATATATCTAAACAGGTTCCAGATAAGGAGATAAAGCTTGTACATGGCGGATGTCCTACACATGTAAGAATTACTGAGAAAGATATTGAAAAGGCAAAAGCATTACATCCTGGTGCAAAGATACTTGTACACCCAGAGTGCCTTCCAAGGGTTACAGCCCTTGCTGATTTTGCAGGAAGTACTACAGAAATTATGGATTTTGCCGAAAATAGTAATGATACTGAATTTATAATAGGAACAGAAAACAGCATAGTAGAACATATGCAGATAAAGTGTCCGGATAAGAAGTTCTACGCATTATCAAAGGATTGTGTATGCCACAATATGTATGCCACAACTTTAATGGATGTATATAATTGTGTTAAAGGTACAGGCGGGGAAGAGATTATACTTGAAGAAGAGGTAAGATTAGGCGCTAAGAGAAGTATAGATGAGATGTTAAGATTAGGATAGAGGCGGTTATATGACATTTTGGCTGGTATTATTTGCCGTGGGCATGATAGTACTTGTACTTAGTTTTATATTTATTATTAAAGCTGTGGGGAGATTTTCTTTTGTAAAAAGAATTGCAAAGGAAAACAGGAAAAAGAAGATTCTTGTTTCAGCAGGAATTGTATTAATTACGGTGGCATTACTGGGATTTATATTTAATATTATTAATGCGGCCATGATAGTTATACATTTACTATTAATCTGGATAATATGCGATGGTGTTAACTTAATACTTAAGAAATGTCTTAAAAAAGAGCCAAAGTATTATTATGCAGGTATAGCTGCGGTTTGTATAACTATTGTTTACATGAGTGTTGGATGGTATTACGCACATCATGTTTATGAAACCCATTATGATTTAAAGGTAAATAAAGACCTTAATGGAAAGACATTAAAAGTAGTACAGATATCAGATTCGCATGTTGGAACAGTATTTGATGCAGATAAATTTATGGAATATATCGAGGATATTAATAAATTAGAGCCAGATATTGTACTGTTTACAGGTGACTTTATTGATGATGATACATTTAAAGATGATATGGTTAAAAGCTGCAAGGCTTTAGGAAGTCTTAAAACTACATATGGTGTATATTATTCCTTTGGAAATCATGATAAAGGATACTATTCAGCAGAACGAAGAGGATATACAGTGGATGATTTCTATAATGAGATGAGAAAGAATAATATTAATATTCTGGAAGATGAGAGTGTTTTAATAGACGATTCTTTCTATATTATAGGACGAAGAGACGGGTATATCAGTGACAGAAAGAAGATTAAAGAACTGGTAGAGGGGCTTGATGAGTCTAAAACCATGATTGTTATGGATCATGAACCAATGGAATATGATGAACACGCTGACGCCAAGGTAGATCTTGTGCTTAGCGGACATACCCATGGAGGTCAGTTTTTTCCTGTAATTCATCTGGGGGAGTGGCTTAAGATGAATTGCAGAACATATGGATATGAAAAAAGAGATAATACTAACTTCATAGTAAGTTCAGGTATTGCAGACTGGGAAATTAAGTTTAAAACCGGCTGCATATCTGAGTATAATGTAATTACTATATCACAGGAATAGTCAGAAGGACAGAAAGGCATATATAATGAGAATACTTATAGCAGAGGACGAAGTAGATTTGGCAGAGGCACTTACTGTATTTTTTGAAAGAAATCAGTTTTTGGTTGATGCGGTACATGATGGAAGAAGTGCATATGAATATGCGTCTTCAGCAGAATATGATGCAATTATTTTAGATATCATGATGCCTAAGATGAATGGCATTGAGGTACTTGAAAAATTAAGAAGTGATGGGATTAATACTCCTATTATGATGCTTACAGCAAAGACAGAAAAAGATGACAGAATAACAGGTTTTAATGCTGGAGCGGATGATTATCTTCCGAAGCCATTTGAACCAGATGAACTTATTGCCAGAGTAAGGGCAATGTTAAGAAGAAGTGATAATTATACATCTTCTGTGTTATCATTTGGTGATATAAAACTTGATTCTGCAAGCGGAATATTACAGTGTAAAGACAATAGTGTAAGACTTAGCGGAAGAGAATTCCAGGTTATGGAGCTTTTCATGCGCTCGCCTAAAGTTGTATTTTCCGCAGATAAGATTATGGAAAGAGTATGGGGCTGGGAATCAGAAGCAGAAGTTAACGTAGTCTGGGTACATATTTCAAATCTTAGAAAGAAGTTAAAAGCAATTGGCTCTGAAGTATCAGTAGTTGCAAACAGGGGACTAGGATACGCATTGGAGGTCGAGCGGGTTGATAAAAAGGATTCGTAGGAACTTTATAAGAATAACAATGGCGGCAGTAACAGTTGTTATGCTGGTACTGTGCCTTTGTGTAAATGGTATTTATGCCTATACTATTAATTCACAGCTTAATGATACACTGCATTTAATAAGCAGAAATGAAGGAAAGATACCGAAGTACAGAATAAATGGTGGAAATGTTAATAATCCTAATAATCAGGATAGTTCATCAACGTCTGGATTTAGAAGAAATGAATTTAAAAGAGAGAATTTTGAACAGACAACAGAAACGAAGAATCCTGGAAGTACAGATAGTATGAAAATGCCGGAAAAACAGGAGAATCCAGGTGATTTTGGAATAAACAACAATTCCGGGGAAAATGCTAATGAGGAGCCAAGAGGACTGTACAAATCTGAAACACCATTTTCAACCAGATTCTTTACTGTAGTTTATAATTCAGAAGGAACAGTTATTAATACTGTATTTGATAACATAGCTACTGTTTCTGAGGATAATGTTGACACTTATGTTGAGAAGGTTCTGAATAAAGAAGGTTATGGTTTTTATTCCAATTTTAAGTATTATATTAAGGAAACATCAGAGGGGAATAATATGGCTATATTTCTTGATTGCTCCAAAGAATTAAGCAGTCTTAGAACAACCATATTTATTTCCTTGTTTGCTATGGCTGTATGTATTTTGTGGGTATATATCATAGTGTTACTGTTTTCTAATAAGGCAATTGAACCATATATTAAAAGCCATGAGAAACAGAAGCAGTTCATTACTGATGCAAGCCATGAACTTAAGACTCCAATTACTGTAATAGCAACAAGCCTTAAGGTGCTGGAGATGGATGTAGGAAAGCAGAAGTGGATTGACAAAGCTATAGCTCAGACGGAAAAATTAAAAGAACTTGTTAATTCCCTTGTGACTTTGTCAAGAATGGATGAGGAAAATTCATTTTTTAAATTTAATGTATTTAATATAAGTGATACTATAAGTGAAACAGTGGAATCCTACAGGGATTTTGCTGAATCAAACGGACATGAGGTAATATGTAGTATAGAGAATGGAATTACATTTAAAGGTGATGAGTATGCCATAAGACAACTGGTATCTATTCTTATTGATAATGCTGTAAAGTATGCAAGCAAGGATACACCTATACGACTTACACTTACAGCAAGCAAGAGACATGTTGTTGTAACCTCTTCAAACCAGGCGGATGAGATTAACAAGGATGAACTTGATAAGGTGTTTGAAAGATTTTATAGAACAGATAAATCAAGAAATTCCAATACCGGAGGATTTGGAATAGGTTTGTCTATTGCAAGAAGTATAGCAGAGGAACACAACGGAACAATAGTGGCAAAAAGTGATGATGGCATAAATGTTGATTTTGTTGTTAGAATGAGAAAAAACCTGTGAAGCAGTAAACTAAGATATTTTGACATTTAAAGGAAAATTTGGTATTATTGATAGTAGGTGATATTATGGTTTATTATTTTACAGGAACAGGTAACAGTAAGTTTATAGCAGAAGCATTTGCTGAAAGATTAGAAACTGAAACAGTATGTCTTAATGATTATATTAAGAAAAAAGAAGTTTTAGTAGTGGAGAATGACAGAAGGATAGTTTTCGTAGCACCTATTTACGCATGGAGATATCCTGTAATTGTTGAGAATCTTATAAAGAATGCTTTATATAAAGATAATAATCATGTTTATTTTATTGGAACCATGCAAAGTCAGACGGGAAATTGTGCGAAGTACTGCCAGAGGTTATGCAAGGAAGCTGGACTTGAATTCAGAGGTTTCAGCGGAATACCAATGCCTAATAATTATATAGTATCTGGAGATGTTCCTAATGAGAGAGAAGTATTTACTTCATTAAAGATGGCAATTCCGGTGGTGGATACTTTAGCCTACATGATTAAGCAGGACATGGATATTAAAAAGAATGATTTCACACCATTCTCAGGGCTTTTATCAGGTGCAGTTAATAAGATGTTTAATAAGTATATGACATCATCGGATGGTTTTAATGTATCATCAGACTGTATATCCTGTGGATTATGTCAGAAGGAATGCCCTGTTAATAACATTTTATTAAAGAATGGTAAACCAGAGTTTGGACAAAATTGCATAAATTGTCTTAGATGTATCCATGGATGTCCGAAAAAAGCTATTAACATTAAGGATAAGACACAGAACAGAGGCAGGTATATGTGTCCGGAATATAAGGAGTTTATTAAATTACTAGGTGATTAGGGAAGGCAAAGAGGGATGAAAAATAAAAGGTTTAATACGTGGTCAATAGTACTTTGTGTATCGTTGTTTATTATGATTATTCTTTCAATAATAAGCAGTGCACTTAATATTGGCGAGAGATTTGGAAGGGTGAATAAGTACCTTGAGTACTTGTTTTATATAATGATAGGTATTATACTTATCGTAGGAATAATATATCCTATGATTAGTGTTTTTTTTGCGCCGGTCTTTTCTTTAAGAAAGATACATGATAAAGATGGAAGGGCAAAGAAACACTGGTGCAAGAAGCTTGTTGCCAATCTTAAGAAGAATGTTGAACTTACTGATGAAGAAAAGGAAACATTAGAAGGTTATCTTAAGTGTAAAGATGAGACAGATGATCTTATTATTGAATTTTTCGACAGAAAGATTGCACCAGAGGTTAATAAAGAAGCATTTGATACTGCGAGAAAGATTTTTTTAATCACAGCAGTATCCCAGAATTCTACTTATGATATGCTTGGCATGGCTTCAGCTAATATAAGCTTGATTAAGAGAATAGTGGAGATATGTGGTTTCAGACCAAGTACGCCACAGGTTCTTAACCTGTACCTTAAGGTTATGTCCATTACAATACTTGCAGGCGGACTTGAGGAGATTAACATAGAAGAGTTGTTGCCACTTGCAGCTGAAAGTTCTATCAGCAAGATAACAGGCATTGTTGCAGCATCAGCCACACAGGGGGCTATAAATGCATTAACTACCCTTAGAGTGGCAATGATTACAAAGAATTATCTGTTAGATGCAGATGTGTCACAGAGTCGTAAGGAACTTCGCAAAAAGTCATACAGTGAAGCCTATACGATGTTAAAAGAGTTATTAAAGAATGGTATGGAAGATAAAGTGAAGAAACCTTTCACAAGGTTCTTTAGTAAGAAGAATGAAGTATTAGTATAGGGATTATGGGAATAAGCATAGAAAAGGAGAAAATTAAGAATGAAAGCATTGATACTTAATTCGGGAATGGGAAGTCGCATGGGCGTAATTACTTCCGAACATCCAAAGTGCATGACAGAGATTTATGCAAATGAAACAATTTTATCTCATCAGTTGAAACAGCTTGTAGATATAGGTGTAACAGAGGTTGTTATGACTACAGGTTTATTTGATGATGTTCTTATGGACTACTGCAAGAGTCTAGATCTTCCTTTAAAGATTAATTTTGTTAAGAATAATGAATTTAAGGAGACAAATTATATATATTCTATTTACTGTGCAAAAGATTATCTTGAGGATGATATTATTATGATGCATGGTGATCTTGTATTTGAGAATTCTGTACTTGATGAGCTGATTAGCAGTGAGAAAAGCTGTATGACAGTTAGTTCTACACTTTCTCTTCCTAAGAAGGATTTTAAAGCTGTCGTTATTGATGGACACATTACAAAGGTTGGTATTGAGTTTTTCAATGATGCATTTGCAGCTCAGCCTTTATATAAGATTCTTAAGGATGACTGGAAAATATGGCTTGATAATATTATCGCATACTGTGAAAGTGGTAACAGAGGATGTTATGCAGAGAATGCATTCAATGAAGTATCTGACAAATGTATGATTTATCCACTTGATGTTAAGAATCAGCTTTGTAATGAGATTGATACTCCTGAGGATTTATTAATAATTACTGAAAGAGTAAAAAATGTTATGAATCGTACAGTTTATATGTGTTTTTCAACAGATATGATTCATAATGGACATATTGAGATTATTAAGAAGGCAAGAAGACTTGGAAAGTTAATAATTGGTGTACTGTCTGACGAGGCAGTTGTAAGTTATAAGAGATTTCCTCTTATTCCATTTGAAGACAGAAAGAGTATGTTCCAGAATATAGCAGGAGTTTATGAAGTTGTTGAGCAGAAGACTTTAAGCTATAAGGAAAATCTTGAAAAATACCAGCCTTCTTTTGTTGTACATGGAGATGACTGGAGAAGCGGAATTCAGAAGCCTGTAAGAGATGAGGTTGTTTCTACACTTGCAGAGTATGGCGGAAAGTTAATAGAATTCCCTTATACAGTAGATAAGACTTATCTTGATCTTGAAAAGTTTGCAAGAGCAGAACTTGCAACACCTGATGCACGTCGTTCAAGACTTAGAAAGATTCTTAACATGAAGGGTACAATTACAGCTATGGAAGCTCATAGCGGTCTTACAGGACTTATTGTCGAGAATACTGTTGTTGAGGAAGATGGCGGAGCACGTCAGTTTGATGCAATGTGGATTAGTTCACTTTGCGATTCAACTGCAAAGGGCAAGCCGGATATTGAGCTTGTTGATATGACATCACGTTTTAGAACAATTGATGATGTGTGCGAGGTTACAACAAAGCCAATTATATTTGATGGAGATACAGGCGGACTTACAGAACATTTTGTATATACAGTACGTTCATTAGAACGTATGGGTGTATCAATGGTTATTATAGAAGACAAAAAGGGACTTAAGAAAAATTCTCTTTTTGGAACAGAGGTTAAGCAGACTCAGGCAACTATCGAAGAGTTTTGTGAAAAGATTAAGGCTGGAAAGAAAGCTCAGAGAACGGAAGATTTTATGATTTGTGCAAGAATTGAGAGTCTTATACTTGAGCAGGGTATGGAAGATGCCCTGGAAAGAGCATTTGCATTTTCAAAAGCCGGAGCTGATGCAATTATGATTCACAGCCGTAAGAAAGATCCTTCTGAGATATTTGAGTTTGTTGAGAAGTTCAGAGAACAGAATAAGGAAACACCTGTTGTTGTTGTTCCTACTTCATTTAATACAGTAACTGAAGAGGAGTTTAAGGAGCGTGGAGTTAATATAATTATTTATGCTAACCAGCTTACAAGAACAGGATTCCCGGCTATGCAGAATGCTGCAAAGACTATACTTAAGAATCACAGAGCAAAAGAGTGTGATGATATGTGTATGCCATTTAAGGATATTATCAGATTAATACCTGAAGATATTTAATCTCAGAAAGAATTGGAGAAAATATGGACACAAGTTTAAACATATTTATTAAAAATAACGATTATAAAGAGTTTGAAGATTATATAAAGAAAGCAGGACATACTAATATACTTCTTGTATGTGATGCAATAAAGTTTTTTAAGATTGGAAAGGCTATAGAGGATTTTGCAAAGAGAGAGAATCTTAATGTAATATTATTTGATGATTTTAAGCCTAATCCACTTTATGAATCAGTAGAAAAAGGTGTGGATATTCTTCATGAGAATAACTGCACTCTGATTCTTGCTGTTGGTGGCGGAAGCGCCATGGATGTTGCAAAGTGTATAAAACTTTATTCTAATATGGACAAAAGCATTAATTATCTTAAGCAGGCTATTGTTCCTAATGATATTGAATTAATGGCTGTTCCGACTACAGCGGGAACGGGTTCAGAGGCTACAAGATTTGCTGTTATTTACTATAATGGTGAAAAGCAGTCTGTTGCCCATGAAAGCGCAATTCCAAAGTGTGTTGTGTTTGATACATCATCACTTGAAACTTTGCCATTATATCAGAAGAAGGCAACTATGTTAGATGCCCTTTGTCATGCCATTGAATCCATGTGGTCAGTGAATTCTACTGATGAAAGCAAGGAGTATGCAAAAAAGGCTATTGATATAATTATAAATAATAAAGACAAGTATCTGAGTCAGGATAAAAGTGTTAATGCTCTTATGTTTGAGGCTGCAAATTATGCAGGAAAGGCTATTAATATTACACAGACAACAGCAGGACATGCAATGTCATATAAGTTAACCAGCCTTTATAATGTGGCTCATGGACATGCAGCAGCACTTTGTCTTAGAAAGCTGTTTCCATATATGATTAATCATATGGAGAAGTGTATTGATAAGAGAGGAACAGAGTATCTTGCTGGTTCATATAAGCAGATTGCAAGTGCCATGGGGTGCAAGGATGTGTCAGAGTCAGCTATAAAGTTTGATGAATTGTTTAAGTCATTGGAACTTGATATTCCTACTGCAAAGGAAGAGGATTATGAGATTCTTAAAAACTCCGTTAATGTAACGAGACTTAAGAATAATCCTATAGAACTTGATGTAGATACTATAGATATGTTATATCATCAGGTACTAGCTAAATAAGATTGGAGAGTGTAAGATGAAAGTTGATAAATTAGTTGAGATTATAGGTTCAGATTTTTATGCAGGAGTTCCTGATTCACAGTTAAAAGCATTATGCAATTATCTTATGAACACATATGGAATTGATAAAAATCATCATATGATTGCTGCAAATGAAGGAAATTGTGTTGCTCTTGCAGCAGGATATCATCTTGCAACAGGAAAGGTACCTGTTGTATATATGCAGAATAGTGGAGAAGGTAATATTATTAACCCGGTAGCTTCACTTCTTAATGATAAGGTTTATGCTATTCCTATGGTATTTGTAATTGGATGGAGAGGCGAGCCTGGTATTCATGATGAACCACAGCACATTTATCAGGGAGAGGTTACTATTAAGCTTCTTGATGATATGGGCATTAAATCATTTATAATCGGTAAAGATACAACTGATGAAGAAGTTGTTAAGGTTATGGCTGATTTCAAGAAGGAGCTTGAAGCAGGAAAGAATGTGGCATTTGTCATAAGAAAGGGAGCTATAAGCTACGATGGCAAAGTTACATATGCTAATGATAATAAAATGGTTAGAGAAGAGGTTATTCATCATATAATAAAAGTAACAGGTGAAGATCCAATTATCTCAACAACAGGAAAGGCAAGCAGAGAATTATTTGAGGCAAGACTTAATAATAATCAGAGCCATAAGTATGATTTCCTTACTGTTGGATCTATGGGACATAGTTCATCTATAGCACTTGGAGTTGCAATTAATAAACCAGACAGAAAAGTATGGTGTATTGATGGTGATGGTGCTGTACTTATGCATATGGGTTCTATGGCAGTTGTTGGTGCCAACAAGCCTTCAAATATGGTTCATGTAGTTATTAACAATGGAGCTCATGAAACTGTAGGAGGTATGCCAACAGTTGCGGAGAATATTGATCTTGTGGCTATTGCAAAAGCCTGTGGTTATCCATTTGCTGTAAGTGTTGATTCATATGATGATTTAGATAAAGAATTAAATGAGGCAAAGAACAGAGATGAACTTAGCCTTATTGAAGTAAAATGTAATATAGCATCAAGAGAAGAACTTATAAGACCGACAACAACGGCTCTTGAGAATAAGGAAAATTTCATGGACTTTATAAAAGACTAAAATAATCTGATTGGACGGAGGATTATATGGACTTTGGTTTAAACTTTAATCAATTATCAAGAAGTGAAAAGTTACAGATGTATATAAGCAACATGACTCCAGTTCTTAACAAGAAGGCATTGTTCAGCGATGGAACGAAGATGTTTCGTAATCCGCCAGAGCCTATGCCTAACGAAGAGATAACGATTAAGTTTAGAACAGCTAGGGAGAATGTAGATGTTGTCTATCTTATCTGGGATGGAAGACGTATGGTTATGGATAAGTTTAAGAATAACAGGCGTTTTGATTACTATGAACGAACAGTTCAGGTAGGAACAAATGTTGTTGAATATTATTTTGAAATAACTTCAGGAAGACGTACGTTCTATTATAATAAGATAGGTATTAGTAACGAGATACAGCCATACTACAACTTTAATATTATGCCAGGATTTAAGACACCTGACTGGGCAAAGGGAGCTGTTTTCTATCAGATTTATACAGACAGATTCTGCAAAGGCGATTTAAGCAATGATGTAGTTGATGACGAGTATAATTACATTGAAGAACATGTTTCTGCTGTAAAAAATTGGGAAAAGTATCCTGCAGCCATGGGTGTAAGAGAGTTTTATGGTGGTGATATAAAGGGTATTATCAGCAAGTTAGATTACCTTAAAGACCTGGGAATAGAGGTTATTTACCTTAATCCTATGTTTGTTTCACCTTCAAACCATAAGTATGATATTCAGGATTATGATTATATTGATCCTCATTTTGGTGTAATAGTAAAAGACGAAGGAAGTCCTCTTGCAAAGGGGGATAATGATAATAAACATGCCACTAAGTATATTTCAAGGGTTGCAAGCAAGGAAAATCTTGAAGCAAGTAATGAATTGTTTGCTGAATTCGTAAGTAAAGCCCATGAAAGAGGCATCAGGGTAATCCTTGATGGTGTATTTAACCATTGTGGCTCCTTTAACAAGTGGCTTGACAGAGAAAGAATATATGAAAATCATGAGGGATATGAGCCTGGAGCTTATATTTCACAGGACAGTCCATATAATACATTTTTTAAGTTTATTAATAATTCATGGCCTTACAATGGCCAATATTATGGCTGGTGGGGACATGATACTTTGCCAAAGTTAAATTATGAGGAATCACCTAAGCTATATGAATATATTATGAGAATAGCGAGAAAGTGGGTTTCCCCACCATATAATGTTGACGGATGGAGACTTGACGTTGCAGCGGACCTTGGTTTTTCTAATGAATTTAATCACAAGTTCTGGAAGGACTTTAGAAGAAACGTTAAAGAGGCTAATCCGGATGCTATTATTATTGCGGAGCATTATGGTGATCCGGAAAGCTGGCTTAGAGGCGAAGAGTGGGATACTGTAATGAACTACGATGCATTTATGGAACCGCTTACATGGTTTTTAACAGGTGTTGAGAAACATAGTGATGAATACAGAGGAGACCTTCTTGGTAACCATGAGGCTTTCTTTGGATCAATGAGACATCATATGTCGAGATTTAATTACCAGTCACTTTATGTTGCAATGAATGAGTTATCGAACCATGACCATTCAAGATTCCTTACAAGAACCAACAGAAAGGTGGGAAGAACTGCTTCTCTTGGACCTGAGGCCGCCAATGAAGGTGTTGATAAGGGTGTGCTTAAGGAGGCAGTTGTTATACAGATGACATGGCCTGGAGCACCAACTCTTTATTATGGTGATGAAGCAGGACTTTGCGGATGGACTGATCCAGATAACAGAAGAACGTATCCATGGGGGAAAGAAGATAAGGAACTTATCGACTGCCACAGGGAACTTATAAAGATTCATAAGAGTTATCAGGCACTTAAGACAGGTTCGGTTATTTTCCTTGGGGGAGGTCCTATGTACCTTAGCTATGGAAGATTTGATGAAAATGATAAGATAATAGTGGCAGTTAATAACCATTATGATGAACTTACAATGGATATTAATGTTTGGGAGTTAGGTGTGGAAGATGCAGACAGAATGGTTAGACTGATTCGTACAACAAGGGATGGTTATAATCTTGAGGCAGTAACATATCATTCAGAGAATGGTATTCTAAGATTAAAACTTCCTGGGGTTTCTGCAGAAATAATAAAGACAGTTGATAACTACTAAAATACACACTTTAAACATAAAAAAATGTTAATCTAACATTAAGTAAATTTTAGAAATGGGGATTTTTATGAAGAAAGAATATATTATTACCGATAGGGATAATATCAGGATGAAACTGTTTTATGCCACAATATTTGCCATGATTATACATGTAGTCGGATGTGCAGTTATTTTAAATATGCAATGCGGAAACGTAGTATTTACCAGGGGAGACACTTATTATAATCTTATACTAAGGTTTTTGGAATTTGCTGGAATTGCATTATATTTTTTATTATATGCTGATAAACCAAAGATAGGTATTTGTTGCTTTATTCCGTCTTTTATAGTATATTTCAGATATTTTATTGTATGTATAGTTAATATGAGAGACTATATGGACAAAATTGAAAAAAAGTATGGAGAAATAAATGTAAAAGTAAAATTTAGTACGAAGTTTTTACTGTCAGGATATCTGCCAATAGTAATAAATCTGTTAATTGCATTGACGATTATAGTGTTTGTTTTATATATTAATGGTTTATTGGATATGCCGATGCCTGTATATGCAATGCTGGCCTTGGTATTTGCTTCTTCAATAATTTGTGCACTGATTCTATTAAGCGCTATGAATCCTAATGTGCCAATGACACTTGAAGATTTATTTACAAGGTCATTGCTGGTATGCATTCTGACTGTGGCATTTATTAATCTTGTACCTAAGAAACAGATTATTGATACTATTATGGCTTCTGAGGAAGAGAATAAGACTTATAGTTCTGAAACTGCTACTGAAGCAAAAGAAGATAAAGAAGATATTAAGGAAACTGATCTTAAGGAAACTGATCTTAAGAAAGAAGATGCTAAGGAAGAAGAGAAAGAAGACAAGGCAGACTCAGAAGAGAAAACAGAGGATACTGAATCTGATGAAGATGAAGAAAAGTCAGAAGACAAGGAAGAAACTAAAGAAGATTAATCTTAAAAAGGACTTTCCGGAAGGAAGGTCCTTAGATTTTGGAAAAAAATTGCAATAGGAAAAATTTCTTATTGCAATTTATAAAAATATGTAGTATTATAAATATATAAAGAACAAGCGATAAGATTTAAAACATCGGAAAGCTTGAAAAGACTACAAAGACAGCAGTTGGGAAGTCAGCAAAAAACTTTTTAAAAAAAATTAAAAAAAGGTGTTGACAGAAAGACAAAAATAGTGTATTATATAAACATAGCAAACAAACAAATAGATAAATGAATATGAACGTTGAGCTTTCAACGAAAAAGGCAAACCATTTCGAAAGAGTGGGACGCAAAACTAAAGGGTCTTTAAAATGACAGCCAGTTGCCGAAGGAAAGTTTTTTTATTTACCTAATGTTTGCAAAATGTATTAATTTGATCCCCTTTTAATAACTTCCAAATATATTAAACTTCCCAAGTAAAGTGGTCTCGCGTTCGCGGGGCCATTTTATCTTGCATTTTTTTATACATAAAATTGCCAGGAAATCACAATGAATGTTAAACATGTATAAAATTTCCTAAAGGCAATATTAAGTATTAGTGACTATAATTAGAAGTTTTAAATATGTTAAGAAAATATAATAAATACAATCTTTGGAAAATACTTTACAAAAAGTGTAATTTATAGTATATTTAATATATAGTAATTAATTTTTTGTTATAGGATTGTTACTTTTTAAGTGTAGTAAATAGTGAAAAGTAGTTGGAATGTTTAAAGTGACAGCTTTGATTGACAGATAACTATGGTGTTAGTAGACTTTGGTAATTTTGTACTGAAGTCTATCTACATATATAAGTCTTTACTATTTTTTATTTTACACGTTGTACTTTGAAAAGTGAACAGATGTGAGGAGAGATATTTAATTGCTTTTGTGCGTGATGATAACAGGTTAACCCCGCTATCCATAAAGCGAGGCTGAAAACAGGGCCTACCCCTATACAGGTAGGAGACGGTTAACCCCGCTATCCTTAAAGCGAGGCTGAAAACAGGAGTCTGACCCTATATCGTCAGACAGGTTAACCACGTTTTCCTCAAAAAGCGAGGCTGAAAATAGGGAGCCTGCCTTAAAACAACAGGCATGTAATTCGTTACATTTTGTTACAAGTTACAGTAAACCGAAAACAGTCGTAGGAGAGATGAATAATGAGAAAAATGAGATTAAAAGTTGGTTTCAGTATATCAGCAGTGTTATCATTAGCGTTAGTAGTAACTGGTTTGGTAAGAAGTGGAATTAATGCAAATGCGGGTTCTGTAGTAAATCCTGAGAAAGGATCTATCACTTACATTACAGCTGATCTTTTTGATTATGATGTAACAGCAAGATGCATTGAAACTGGAAACTGGGTTGTAGAAGACAATGAATATGATTGCGATGCAAATTTTATTACATTTAACTATGTTGACAAGGAAAAATTAGGTCTTGATCAGATTGACTCAAGCGTTTATCCAGTTGGAAGTAAGTTTAATGCGTGGACTGACTTATCACAGAGCAATATAACTAAGGGGTTAGTTGAGACTAGTTTGAATGACAAAGGAATAATCACACTTGCTAATGGACGTGTTGCAGTTTCGAACGATGAGAAGGTTACTTTGTTTGACAAGAATGATGCAAATCATTTTGTTGGAAGTTACAATCTTCCATTAGAGAACACAGGCGATGGTTATTTAGTATTTGATAGTAGCAAAAACCATGTTTCAATCACAAATGATGTGGCTCCAAATGGTAATTTTGCTATGAATAGAACAGAAGATGGCGTAGTTTCAGAAGCTGGTTTTGCACCTTTCAACGGTATCGATGTTGCCGCTGGTGCAGAGACTGATGAGAATGGAAACAGTTATTATAAATTAGCAGGCGAGAAGAATTATAATTTCGGAATGTCTCTCAAGTTTGCTTTCGACTTAACTGAAGATGGAAAAGTTACTTTAGCTGATGGATCAAGAGAAGATATGATCTTTGATTTCATTAGTGACGATGATCTTTGGGTATTTGTTGATGGTGTTCTTGTTGTAGATCTTGGCGGAGTTCATGATCCTGTTGCTGGATGCATGAATTTTGCAGATGGCTCTGTTTATACATGTGGCTGCCATTATGATGAAAATGGTGAGTTCACTGTTGATGCTGATGCAGAGTATACTTACAGCGCATATCTTAAGTCACTTGAAGTTGGTGAACATGAAATAGAAGTATTCTACTTACAGCGTGGAGAAGAAGGTTCAGAATTCAAAATTCAGATGCGTTTACAGGATGCTATGGGTGAAGTAGAAGTTTCTTCAGACGATAGCATAGATGAAGAAGAAGTAATCTGCCCTGAAACACATGAGGAACCAGTTGAAACTGAGGCACCTGTAGAGACAGAGGCTCCTGCACAGACAGAAGCACCTGCAGTTACAGAGGCTCCTGCTGAGACAGAGGCACCAGTCATAACAGAAGCACCTGTTGTTACAGAGGCTCCTGCTGAGACAGAAGCACCTGTTGTTACAGAGGAACCAGTAGTTACTACTGCCCCAGAGGAGTCAGAAATCATACCAACTGAGGAGCCAGATAATGAGGCACCTGCAGCTACAAAGACTCCTGATGAGAAGAAGGAATCAAAGTCAGAAGCTAAGGATGTATTTGTAATAGATGAACCTATCCTTCCAGGAGGATTCATCCAGACAACTGATGTAGAACCTAAAACTACTGACAAGACTGCTTCAGATGAAACTAATAAGAATAGTAAAGTATCAGGACTTGCCAATTTTTCGGATAATCCAACACCACTTGCGGTATTACCAAAAACTGGTACAGTTGCAGAAGAAGTATTTTATATTTTAGGTGCTTTACTTATTATAGCTGGTTTGTTTGTGACTTTCTATCCAGAGAGAAAGAAACAGATTGGCAGATAATAACGATTATTATATTTGATATAAAATACATGCGAGTGCGCTAAATAGTGCACTCGCTTTTCTACTGTTTAGATTTTTTTATTACCTGTAATATTTTAGTTGCAAGTTTTGCAAAAAGAAATTATAATATATTTGTGGTATTGTATAAATTCGTAAATGGAGGTAAAGTTTATGGCATTTTTTGATAAAATAGGAGATATTGCAAAGACTGTAGGAGAAAAGACTGGAGATGCTATTGAAACAAGTAAGATTCAGTTAAAGATTCGCAACGAGAAGAGCGAGATAGAAAAGAATTATAAGTTAATTGGAGAGTATTTTTATAAGAAATATCTTGAAGATAACATTGCTGATGAGAATGTAAGCAAGTATTATGATGCTATTACATTGGCAAATGAGAATATAAAGAAGCATGAAGAGAATATTGAGAAGATTAAGACAACAACAGGGAGCATTGACAACTAATGGCTGAGAGATGGGATATAGACGATTATCTTGAAGAAGTAAAGTTCCAGCTTACAGAGTTTAACGAGATGACAGAAGAGATTATCCTTGACTGGGAACAGAAAGCAAGACAATGGATTAATAATCACATAGATGGAAAGCATATAATTTCTAAATCTTCAGACGAGATTTTTATTACGGTTAAAGATGAGGATATTATGGCTGATGTTGCACTTGATTACCATAGAGCTTTTAGAAACAATACTGTTGATACATACTGGAAAAAATTTAAATTATAATATACTAATACTTTATGAGTGGAGGAATTATTAAAATGAAACCTTATAAAAAGATGAGTGTTGAGGAACTTAGGGAAGAACATGCCAAACTTCTTGGTATGTATGATGAGGCTAAGAAAAAGGGCTTAAAGCTCGATATGTCAAGAGGAAAGCCAGGAAAAGAACAGCTTGAACTTTCTATGGGGATGATGGATGCACTTACAAACGTTGAATTAACATGTGAGCAGGGTGTAGATTGCAGAAATTATGGTGTTCTTGAGGGAATTAATGAGGCTAAGAGATTACTTAGCGCTATGATTGAATGCCCGATTGAAAACATAATTATTTATGGTAATTCAAGCCTTAATGTTATGTATGATACTATCTCTCGTTCCATGACACACGGAGTTATGGGAAGTACACCATGGATGAAGCTTGATAAGATTAAGTTCCTATGCCCAGCACCAGGATATGACAGACATTTTGCTATTACTGAGTTCTTTGGAATAGAGATGATAACTGTTCCTATGACAAGCAAAGGTCCAGATATGGATATTGTCGAGAGGCTGGTAAGCGAAGATGCATCTATTAAAGGTATATGGTGTGTTCCAAAGTATTCTAATCCTCAGGGTATAACATATTCTGATGATACTGTAAGAAGATTTGCAAGGCTTAAACCGGCTGCAAAGGACTTCAGAATATTCTGGGATAACGCATATGGTATTCATCATTTATATGAGGATGATCAGGATTATCTTATTGAGATTCTTGCTGAGTGTGAGAAGGCAGGCAATCCAGATATGGTTTATAAGTTCTGTTCAACTTCAAAAGTTACATTCCCTGGTTCAGGTATAGCAGCTATTGCTTCATCTGAGGGAAATCTTAAGTATATACGTAAACAGATGTCTATTCAGACTATAGGATATGATAAGATTAACCAGTTAAGACATACAAGATTCTTTAAGAATTTTGATGGTATGGTTGAACATATGAAAAAACATGCAGCTATATTAAGGCCAAAGTTCGAGGCTGTTTTGAATATGTTAGAAGAAGAATTAGGTGAGCTTGATATAGCAACATGGACAAAACCAAAGGGAGGATATTTTATCGCTCTTGATACCATGGATGGATGCGCCAGAAAAGTTGTAGCTATGTGTAAAGATGCAGGAGTTATTATGACAAATGCAGGTGCTACATTCCCATATGGCATAGATCCAAAGGATACTAATATAAGAATTGCTCCTACATTTCCTTCAACTGAAGAACTTATAGAAGCATGCAAGATATTTATATTATGCGTAAAACTTGTTAGTGTGGAAAAACTATTAGATAAGTAATCAATTAGCCTGATACAGCTGGTGCTTTTATAGTGCTGGCTGTGTCTGGCAGATTTTGAGAGGTGTTTAGATGATATGTTCTAAATGTGGTAACACTTTATCTGATGATGCGAAAAAGTGTTTAAAATGTGGAGCTTTACTTGATATGGCTGACAGTATCCTTGATGATATTATTAAAGAGAATAATATTATTGCTGATACTAAGGAGAAGACAAGTGAAGCAGATAATAAAGCTAATGAGGATATAAATGATAATAAGGCGATTGATTTATCTGAAGATGTAAATGATGCAAAAGAAACTGGTTTTGGTTTAGATGATATTCTTAGTACTAAAACAGAAGAAAAACATGCTAATTTTGATGAGAGTAGTCTGGATGTAATTCTTGGACAGAATGATATTAATGACGCCATGAAGGCGATAAATAATAGGAATAAGCATTACAATAACATTAAAACTAATGCAGATAATATAAGCGACGATGATGATAACCAAGAAATGTCTCTTGACGAAGTACTTGGCAGTATGAATACAACTACAACATCGAAGAAAGCTGAAAAAGAGTTTATACTGACAGATACATATGAAAGTGATGTTATAGTTAATGAAGACGGTGATAATTATAAAAAGTCAGAAGAAGTAAAAAGAGCAAGAAAGAATAAAAAGTTTGCAATTATTGCTTCGGTGGCACTGGTGGCATTTGCATTGTTATTTTCGATTTTTCTAAGAAGACGTGCGATGTTGGATAAATTTGATTCGGCTATAGAATCAAAGGATTATAAAACAGCAGCAACAATATATGAAAATCTAAATTCGGACAAAAAGAATGAGGCAGATAAGATAATTGTGAATAAGATTGAGGATATCTTCGAAGATTATTCTTCAAAGAAACTTACATCAGAAGGTGCTGTAAAGCTTCTTAGAAAACTTAGTACTATTAAGTCGAATGTCGGAACGACTATAAGTGAGACACTTGTTGATTTTAATTATATAATGGCTTCAGAGGAGTTATACAAACAAGGTGAAGAATCTTTTGAAAATAAGGATTATGAGACAGCAATTATAAGATATTATAGTGTAATTAAGACTGATTGTAATTATGCTGATGCACAGAAAAAACTGAGCAAGGCCGTTGCAGAATATAAAAAAGAGAAGTTTAAAGAAGCCCAGGATTTTGTTGATGCAGGTGACTTTGACAGTGCAATTGAACTTCTTAAAAAATCTAAGGAACTTTTACCAACAGATGAAGAAGTTTCAGGAAAGTATCAAGAGATAGTTGATCTGAAACTTGCTGAGAATATAGATGATATTATGGTAACTTCCAAAGAACTTGCAGCTGCATTTGATTATGTAGGTGCTATAAAGATAATGCATGATGCTGTTAATGAATATGGACAGAATGAAGAACTTGTAGGTAAATATAACGAATATAAAGATATGCTTAAGAAAGAAATAAGTGATAACATTGAATCTAAGAAATACAACAGGGCAGCAAGTCTTACAGATGAATATGCACTTATTGTTGGACAGGAAGATGAGATTACAGAACTTATGAAGGACTACAGACAGTATGTAGATACTGGTGTTTCACTTAACGAACTTAAGACTCTTTCTAAGAGCGGAAAAACTTATTATTCAAAAGAAGGCGTTGTTTATAGTGATAGCAAAGAAAGTCTGTTTGAACATGCAATTGAACTTTTAGGATATAAGAATCTTGAAAATGAGGGCGAGTTAAGTATCAAGAACAATGATTATAATAAACTTAAAGGAACTATAGGATATTCTAACTATGAGTATTTTAAGGATGGACAGGGTATACTTGTAATTAAGGCTGACAGTAAGGTAATATATAAGTCTGATGCTATTAGTGCAAAGAGCGATGATGTTGACATTGATATTGAGATTCCAAAGTGCAAATCAATTTCATTTGAATGGTCTCCTGCACCTAAGAGTAAGGATGCCTATGGATTGGTTTTAGGAGATTTCAGATTATGTTCATCTGTTAAAACTACAGAAGAAGAATAGTAAAAAAATTTTAAGGAACTCTAAGGAGTTCCTTATTTTTGTACTTTTTTAAGTACAAAAATGGATTTTTTTTAAAAACAATGAAAAAAAATATTTGCATAAACCATACGATATGGTATAATGTTAAATGGTGACGAGATTTTTATCTCGAAATGTTACTTAAAAGATAATATTAGCTGCTTTCTTAAGGACGTGTGAGGGGAACTTTTTAGTTACTGTTCACATATGTTGAGTGGGATGGTAACTTCGTCGCACTACTTATTTTGTATATAGGTATACATACTTATAGGAGAGCATCTAAAAAAATAAATAATTATTAAATTTTAGGAGGTAACTTTTAAATGGCAAAATGGGTATATTTGTTCACAGAAGGTAACGCTAACATGCGTGAGCTCCTTGGTGGTAAAGGTGCTAACTTAGCAGAGATGACTAATATCGGTCTTCCAGTACCACAGGGATTCACAATTACTACAGAGGCTTGTACTCAGTATTATGAAGATGGTAGAGAGATCAACGCTGAGATTCAGGGTCAGATCAATGAGTACATTGAGAAGATGGAAAGCATCACTGGTAAGAAATTCGGAGATAAGGAGAACCCACTTCTTGTTTCAGTTCGTTCTGGTGCTAGAGCTTCTATGCCTGGTATGATGGATACAATTCTTAATCTTGGTCTTAACGAAGACGTTGTTAACACAATCGCTGAGAAATCAGGAAATCCTCGTTGGGCTTGGGATTGCTATAGAAGATTTATACAGATGTACTCTGACGTAGTTATGGAAGTTGGTAAGAAGTATTTCGAGCAGCTTATCGACGCTATGAAAGAGAAGAAGGGTGTTAAGCAGGATGTTGAGCTTGACGCTAACGATTTAAAGGAACTTGCTAACCAGTTCAAGGCTGAGTACAAAGAGAAGATCGGTGCTGATTTCCCTAACGATCCTAAGGAGCAGTTAATGGGAGCTATCAAGGCTGTATTCCGTTCATGGGATAACCCAAGAGCTAACGTATACAGAAGAGATAACGATATCCCTTACTCATGGGGTACTGCTGTAAACGTACAGTCTATGGCATTTGGTAACATGGGAGATGACTGTGGTACAGGTGTTGCATTTACTCGTGACCCAGCTACAGGTGCTAAGGGTCTTTTCGGAGAATTCCTTACAAATGCACAGGGTGAAGACGTTGTTGCAGGTGTTAGAACTCCTATGAAGATCGCTGAGATGGAGCAGAAGTTCCCAGAGGCTTTCGAGCAGTTTAAGAAAGTTTGCGTAACTCTTGAAGATCACTACAGAGATATGCAGGATATGGAATTCACAGTTGAGCATGGTAAATTATACATGTTACAGACTAGAAATGGTAAGAGAACAGCTCAGGCTGCTTTAAAGATCGCTTGTGACTTAGTTGATGAAGGCATGAGAACTGAAGAAGAAGCAGTTGCTATGATCGATCCTCGTAACTTAGATACTTTATTACATCCACAGTTTGATGCTGCTGCACTTAAGGCTGCAACTCCTATGGGTAAAGGTTTAGGAGCTTCTCCTGGAGCTGCTTGCGGTAAGATCGTATTCACAGCTGAAGATGCTGAAGCATGGGATGCTAAGGGCGAGAAAGTTGTTCTTGTTCGTCTTGAGACTTCACCAGAAGATATCACTGGTATGAAGGTTGCTCAGGGTATCTTAACAGTTCGTGGTGGTATGACTTCACACGCTGCAGTTGTTGCTCGTGGTATGGGTACTTGCTGCGTATCTGGTTGTGGAGATATCGCAATGGACGAAGATAATAAGCAGTTTACATTAGCTGGTAAGACTTTCCACGAGGGAGATTTCATCTCAATCGACGGAACTACTGGTAATATATATGATGGTCAGATCGCTACAGTTGACGCTACTATCGCTGGTGAGTTTGGTAGAGTTATGGAGTGGGCTGACAAGTACAGAACATTAAAGGTTAGAACTAATGCTGATACTCCAGCAGATGCTAAGAAGGCTCGTGAGCTTGGAGCAGAAGGTATCGGTCTTTGCCGTACTGAGCATATGTTCTTTGAAGGCGACAGAATTGACGCATTCAGAGAAATGATCGTTTCAGATACAGTTGAAGAAAGAGAAGCTGCACTTGAGAAGATTCTTCCTATGCAGCAGGGAGACTTCGAGAAGTTATATGAAGCTCTTGAAGGTTGCCCAGTTACTATCAGATTCCTTGATCCACCTCTTCATGAGTTCGTTCCTACTGAAGAAGCTGACATCAAGAAATTAGCAGATACTAAGGGTAAGACTGTAGAAGAGATCAAGACTATGTGTGATGCACTTCACGAGTTCAACCCAATGATGGGACACAGAGGATGCCGTCTTGCTGTAACTTATCCAGAAATCGCTAAGATGCAGACTAAGGCTGTTATCCGTGCAGCAATCAATACTAAGAAGAATCATCCAGATTGGGCTGTTAAGCCAGAAATCATGATTCCACTTGTATGTGAGATCAAAGAGCTTAAGAACGTTAAGAAGGTAGTTGTTGAGACTGCAGACGCTGAAATCGCAGCAGCTGGCGTTAGCCTTGAGTATGAAGTTGGTACAATGATCGAGATCCCTAGAGCAGCTCTTACTGCTGATGAGATCGCTAAGGAAGCTGATTTCTTCTGCTTCGGTACTAACGATTTAACTCAGATGACATTTGGTTTCTCAAGAGATGATGCTGGTAAGTTCCTTAACGCTTACTATGATGCTAAGATCTTCGAGAATGATCCATTTGCTAAGCTTGACCAGACAGGTGTTGGTAAGTTAATGGAAATGGCTATCAAACTTGGTAAGCCAGTTAACAACAAGCTTCATATCGGTATCTGTGGAGAGCACGGTGGAGATCCTTCATCAGTTGAGTTCTGCCATAAGATTGGACTTGACTATGTATCTTGCTCACCATTTAGAGTACCTATTGCAAGACTTGCAGCAGCTCAGGCAGCAATTGCTAATAAATAATAAAAAATATTATAGAGCTTAATAATAAATTGAAGGTCGTACAGTTTCTTCGGAGGCTGTATGACCTTTTTTTATCATGTAAAGTAATAAGCTATAATAATATTAATGGAGAATATATCAATGATACTTTGTTGTTACAATAACACGACAGATAATTGTAAAAAATTTCTTTAATTTGGAAATGCAGTATGTTATAATATTATAAGTACATAAGGAACAGATATTTTTGCCAGTTCAAAAGAGGCTATACAAAGTGTTTTTTTGGTTACTTTACTTTCATAATTTATACCTTAAAAAAATGATTTGTTGTGTTTGTTGTTTTGATATATAGAAGTATGGCCTCTTTTGAACTGGTAAGTAAACGTATTTGAAGCCATAAGGAGTGAGAGACAGATGATAGATTTTAATCAAGCCTTATCCAAGGCTATGGAGGTAAATAAGAATATTAACTTCTACCAGGAATATAAAAAAATGTATGTATTTACTGAGCGTGATGAAGAAAAAGCGGAATGGGATGACGCTCCGGTGATGATAAAAAAAGATGATGGTTCTATCACAAATTATTTGAAACTGTCGATAGAAAATCATGCATGGTGGCTCAATGAAGTTATAGCAGAAGGAATAATTGATAATAGTTTTACTCAGGAAAAAAAGCCTTTCTCTATGCATCAAATTTGGTATATGTTTGAGCATAAGTTGATACCAGAAATGTTTTTTAATGAAGGGATTAAGTTTATGATGGCTATCGCTGATGAGGACAATATTCTAAATAAGCTAATCCTGGAATATATGGAGAGTGAAGGTATTTCCAATCAATATGGTAATAATATTATTACGGTAAAACCTTTTAGAATTAAAGATATTCTTGTTGCCCAAATAATATTTCCAGAACCAGAAGAAGAACCTCTTTGTTATGAGGCATATGCTTTCTTTGATACTGTTCATGATAAATCAGCATATTATTGTCTGGAAAAAGGAGATTTAGGAGAAACGCCATTTTTATGTGGATGGGAGCCAGAAGGAACCCATGTGAATTACGAGCTTTGTAGTCTTGACAGGGGTGAGATGATGGCTAACATGTTGAGATTGTTTTTAGATGATGGTGCTACATCAGAAAGCGAGGAATAATTATGGGATTTTTAGACAGAAGTGTAGAAAATTCATTTAATCGTCTTTTTGATTTAAATAGGGATGGTGTGCTTGATCCTGTGGAGCAAGCTGTTCAACTTGATTACATTTCTAGGGAGATTAATTGAGATGATACTGCTTCAGATGATGAAGATTTCGATTTAGATGATCTTGAAGATATGGATGATGATGAGAGAAGAAATTGTAATGATTCAAGATATTGCTGACGACCATATGGGGGATTACATAAGGTGTTTAAATCCTAATAGAGTATTGCCGAAGAATAAGAAGGGATTGAAGCGCCTATTTAATGTTGAATTATAGGTTTTATTGACTTGTTGTGTTAGGTAGCAGGAATTGCTTGTAAAAAACTAAGAGGAGAATAATTCTATGGGAAGTACAATTTGCAAAATTGTTTATTTTGATGAGACTTCAGTAACCGATTATGTGCAAATAGTCGCCGGCGGAGAACTTCAAAAAACAACGGAGCTGTTAAAGGAAACGACTGCTGGAGTAAATACAGGGGTTGAAGCTAGAGCAGGAGTAAAAATGTCTGGTATTTTTAAGGCTATATTAGGTTTTGAAGCAAGTGGATCAGTATATGCAAATGCAAGTGCATCTATTAATACAGATAAAATTGCAAAAAATATTGTAAAAAACACAATCTTAACTGATTTCCTAGAGACTGTTGATGGAAATATAAAATCTAATGGGAAAGCTGCTAAAGGAGCTATTAAGAAATTTGAAGGTTACAGAATATCTGTAGAAAAAAATTCTTTATCATATATAGTTATGGTTTCGCCATATTTATCGATGATGAAAAATGGAACCAATATTCCAGCGGGTGAGTTTAGCATAGCTGTCGAGAAACTCGAAAATGCTCTTAAATCGGCAAAAGGCTATTATGAATTTGTTGGAACAAAAGGAAACAGTAGAGTTATCTTGAGGTTTAATATCTCATCTTTGCGGAATAACTATAAAATTAATGATTTGCTTAAAATGAATTTGAGCATTTATGCAATAAAAGTTGGAACGAGTTCTCTAGACCAATTAAATATCAATAATGAACTTGATATTGATGCGTCATCAATTTTACTAGATAATCCAGAGTATCAACCAGAGGCTGCTACAGATGAATCCAAGGATGATAAAACAAAGAAAATTGATGTATATGACGTTTTGCTGGCAGGTGTAGAAATAAATGATTAATCAGGTAAAAGTATTTTGGGGAAGTAAAAAAGATTTTAATGCTTTTTTGGAAAAAGAAAATCTAGATGATTTGGGAGATGGAACTCCGTTTATGGAGCTGATTCAACATTATAATTCGAGAATCAGACCGAGTGAGGCAGGCGTTAAAGAAGTTCAATTAAGCAAAAAGATTCAATATGCTTATTGCATTTGTCGTGCGGATGATTATTCATCTGTTTTGCCACATGTTTTATCTAATTTTGTAAGCATAGTGTGTCTTAATCATGATTTGGATGTGTTATATGTACATAATCCTCCAAGAAAGGTTTTGGAATCGTTAGAATCCTTTTATGAAGATGATATTCAAGTTGATCACTCAGAATATTTGGTTCCATCAGTGGATTTGTTACGGACAACACATCAGAATTTGCTATCTGATGTTCTGGGACAAACAGAAAGTAAAAAAGCTATTATCAGTGGACTTTATCGGTTAATGAGACAGAAAGCAAATAAGCCGGTGGTAATCATGCTCTATGGTCCTTCTGGCGTAGGCAAAACGGAAACAGCCAAGAGTATTAGTAGAACATTTGGAGGGAAAATCCAACGAATACAGTTTTCTATGATGCAAAACCAGGAGGCAATGGATTATGTATTTGGATCTGAGCATTCAAAGGTAAGCCTGGCAAGAGATTTACTAGCCAGAGAGACTAATATAGTTTTAATAGATGAATTTGATAAGGTACATCCTACTTTTTACAATGCTTTTTACGAGGTATTTGATGAAGGACATTTAGTGGACACGAATTATGATGTTGATTTGGGAAATGCAGTTTTTCTTTTAACTTCTAATTATATGAGTGAAGAAGAAATAAAAAAGGCATTAGGACCTGCTATGTTTTCAAGAATTGGTTGTTGCGTAAAATACGAGGATTTAACTGCTGAGGAAAAGCAAACTATCGTATTAAATTGGTATGAGGATATTACTAAGGATTTGATAAAAGACGAAAAGAATTATATTGACAGAACATCCATTAGAAACTGGTTCTTAGAAAATGCAGGTCGATATGACAATATACGTATTTTAAAGAATAAATTAGAAAAAGCAATTTATGATAGTTTGACGGACAAATTTATTTTTCGGGATAATTAGTCATACACATATGATAGAAAAAGGTTTAAAAATTAGCCTTTCCTGAAACATCTTGTTACAACATAATAATACAAAAAGGAATGATATGAGGTTTTTATATGAATAACAACTTGATCCTAGGGATTGCTAAAATCGGAGATTTGTTAATAAATAACAAAATTACTGATATAGGCAATAATAAATCGATAGAAGAGATCAACTTAAATATTCCAGAGTATCAGAGGCCGTATAAATGGACGGTTAAAAATTCTAATCAGTTATTAGATGACATTAAAGACGCGATGAATTCTAACAAAGAAGTGTATCGTGTAGGTACACTTATACTTCATCATGATGAAGTGGGCAACTATAATATAGTTGATGGACAGCAGAGAACGATTACATTTTCGTTGTTGCTGAGTTCGTTAAAGCAGGGACCAGTTAGATTTCTCAATCAAAATCTTTCTTATAATTCTTATAACATTCACAATGTTATGAACAATTATAGAGCATTTGAGAGACAAAATGCAAAGCTGATGGATGAAAAGGAT
>JAILNW010000040.1 GCA_024691145.1 Lachnospiraceae bacterium | reverse complement strand
CTCAAGCAATTTATTACGAAATACACTCTGATTTACACGACTTTTTATAATAGTTTCTTTATCTCGGCCTTTAAGTTGTTCTATATCTTTCTCAATTTTTTTCTCTATTTCTTTTTCGTTATTATTACCTATAGCTTGTTCAAATAAAGATAACTGACTAAGCATTACTTTATCCTCAGCAAATAATTTTTTTATTGTATTCTCTTTAGTCCAAAATTCATCTTTTTCAATAAGTTCTTTTAACTCAAAATATGCTTTTGGATCATCCTTCTCGGAATGATATGAACGTAGGCCCTCTGGTACAATTACTTTATGTTTCGTATGCAATTGGAGAACATAATCATTTGAATTCGAATATTCCCCCATTGTAATATATATATGGCTAAGAGGATATAAGAATTTGTCAACCCTAAATGTGATTTGCTTAGAGCTTATATCTTCTTGTCCTTTATAAGTATTACTTTTAAAAATCTGATTTAAAGAAATACCACCATATCTTGCATCATCAATTTCTTCTTGTTTAATATATCTAATACCTTTTGCTATCCCTATAACTTCTACAGTCTTTTTAGCAAAATAACGAACAAAAAGAATATATTCTAAATTGTGATTCTTCACAGAACCATCAGCTGTTATATAAATGTTATAATTTCCATCATCATCCTTGAAATAATTGATGACCTCATGTCCAATGTTATTATCTTCTTCTAAATAGCTTCCCGTAAATAGTTTATTTATTAGTATCTCTTTTTCCACAAAAACACCTCTTTTATGAAAGTTATTAGTAATTCTTCTGTAGGCTAGGATAAGGATTTATAATAATTCTTTATTTTCATTGCCATAAGTTCTCTTCTTAATGCAAGAAATTTTGGATAGTCTTCTACTGTCATATTTTCAAATCCTTCTGGTATACAATTCATTATCATATTTTTCTTTAGTTCTTCTTTGTCTGTTATTCCTCCATACACAAATTTACCTGTTTCAATCTGATTTAAAACTTTATCCATATAATCCTTTGGTGCCTCATCATTGATTTTAATATTTATTTCAGTCTGAAGATATGCATAGTTTGCTATCTGATTATACATACTTTTGTTTGAAATACCATTTTTCATCAAATATTTCTTTGGGAACAAATGATGTATATCTCCTCGTTCTTCAAGCATAGTTTTTACTTCAATCTGTTCAGATAAGAAACCTTTATCATGGTCATTTACCTGAGCCATAAGAAATACATTGTAATATGGACTACTTGATACAGAAGTATTCAAATGTTCAACTAGTGAATGTTCCCAAAATGCATCTGAAAGTGCTCCAGCCTCATATTGTTCTAAATAATCCAAAGGATTATCAATAGACATAAATCTTTTAATATCATAATCAAATGAAGATTCTGGAGATCCTGAATATCTTCCAGTAAGCGTTGTGGCAACAATCCATCTTCTGACTGTTTTCTCAATTATACTTGCATTTATTCCTCTACTTCTTAATCCTATAAACAATGTGTATCCAAAATTTAAAACATTTTGAGATCTAACAAGAGACGCTTTTTCTATTCCTATTGATTTTAAAATCATCAAATATCTCTTAAAATTTGTTTCGTTTACAACATTTAAAACAGCATCATGCAATTCTTTGAATGACTTTTCTGCTATTTCATCTTTATATTCGCGTGTTTCAAAATCACGTCCTGATAGTAAAGCAACAAGATCTGATAGTTTTCCTCTGACAAATTTATACGTAAATGCAACTCTTAAAATATCTGTATAATCCGGAATATAAATATCCTCATTTTCTTTTATAACCCATTTGATTTTGTCGAACTCTTTTGTTGTTGAGAACTCAGTATCATTTTTTCTAATGCTTTCATAATCAACTGGTGCCTGCATTAAATGGCAAAAATAATCTATTATCTTTCTTGTGATATTACCACCGTATGTATCATTGCTAGATATCTTACTCATAGCAAAATCTGCCTGAGATAACACTACACCTTTAGAATTAATTCTAATAAAGATATCTGTAACCTGTTCAATGTCAAGTTCATGAGATAGATTTATTACACCAATGCTATTATTTTGTATACTAATAAGTTTTGTAATAATTCTTGATATATTGGATTTATCTGCATTAGAAGTAAGTCCATTGCTATCGCAATAATCCATTACAAAACCAAAAACATCAAAAGCTGGATTAAACATCTCAGAAATATCGCTAATATACTTTGTATCATTTGTTGTTGCTGGAGTTGCAACATCAAACTTTTCCTCAATAGGATTAAACGCTATAACAATACGCTTTTTCTTATAATCAGAATCAACAACCTCCTGACCAACAATAGCAGCAGTTAAAGCTGTTATTCTTTGCTGACCATCAATAAGAATCTTTTTCCCACTAGATATGGTACCATCTTTTAATCTAATATTAGGATTTTGCCACACGATTATATAACCTACTGGATAGTTCTGATAAAGAGAATCTATAAGATCTCTAACTTTTGTACTATCCCATACGAATGGTCTTTGTATCTCTGGTATAGCTATCCCACTGTTTTTAATACTTTCTATTAATGAAGTTACAGCTATGTTATTTACATCA
>JAILNW010000005.1 GCA_024691145.1 Lachnospiraceae bacterium | reverse complement strand
ATCCTTTTTCATAAGATCATAGTTTTCCATAAATAATTGTTTAAGATTTTCAGATATTATTTCTCTGAATACGTCATTCAGCATGGCTTTAAGTTCTTCTTTTTTTGCATTTTTATCGTTAGATACAGTCTTTTCTACAGAAGTTACTGTAGTTTCAGGAGTATAGAGAATCTTTGTACTTTCCTTAATATTCTCAGGTTCTGCAAAATTAAGGCAGAGTTTTTCCCTTAATCGGCAGAGGTCCTTTGAAGATAGCTTTTCTAATTTATCAATAGTAGGCAAAAGCAGTTTTATATGTTTTAATGAGAATCCATGTTCTTTAAGTTTTTTTATCATCTGCAATATGCTAATATCTTTCTGGGTATAAAATCTGTGTCCAAGTTCATTGCGTTTTATAGGGAGTTTTAATTCACATTCCCAGTTACGGAGAACGTGAGGCTCTACTTCAAGTAATTTTGATGCATCAGATATTATAAAAATTTGTTCAGTCATTATTATTCCTCCATAAAGCTTTTATATGTACAAGCATAAGTATAAAAGAAGATTTTATAACTTTCAACAAAAAGACCTCGACATATTTTGCAAAACTTACTTGTATTTTTTTCCATTTTATATTACAATAAGTATAACGATTTTAAAAGGAGGTACTATCATGGCTTACAAAATTACAGACGCATGCTTAAGCTGCGGAACATGTGCTGGAGAATGTCCAGTAGGAGCTATTACTGAAGGAGATTCACAGTACAATATCAACGCTGATGAGTGTCTTGATTGTGGAACTTGTGCTTCAGTTTGCCCAGCTGGTGCAATTGAAGAGGCTTAATAAAACGAAAAACCACCTTGTTTTTACAAGGTGGTTTTTTTGTTTTATAAAAATACCCTGTCTGAATATTTTTCAGAACAGGGTATAAAAAATATTTATTCATGTTTAGAAACAAGTTTTACAAGTTCTTCCTTAATCTGGTTAACTGTACTTAAAATTAGATTGGCGGAAGCAGAGATTTCCTGAGTTGAAGCTGCAAGAGTATGTGTTCTTTGATTAACATTTGATACTGTTTCAAGAAGGCTCTTTGCTTCATAGGCGATTTTTTCAATGGACTGACGGATATTAGTATTGTTTATACTACTGTCTGAGGCTGCTTCCTTTGAAGAACTAGCAAGTTCATTGATTTCACTTGCAACAACAGCAAATCCACGTCCTGCTTCACCAGCTCTTGCTGCTTCAATACTTGCGTTAAGGGCAAGAAGGTTAGTCTGAGCAGCTATCTGAACAACCTTTTCGTTGTTATCATTAAGTTTTGCAAGGTGCTCCAGTATGTTATTAATTGAATCCTCAAGGGTACGGCAAAAACTGTTAATATTCTCTACGTCTCCTGATATATCACCTGTTTCCTGAGCATTATTGGTATTACCAACTGCAAGGGAATTAATGGAGTTAACAAGTGTTTCAAAATGTATATTAACTTCATCAAGCGTATCAAGAGTTCCCTGATGCTGTTTTTGCAGTTTTTCTCTTTCCTCAAGTACCATTTGTTCAGCAACATGCTTATCTTCTTCAACTTTATCCTTAAGATAATGAATACAGTTATCAACATGATTAAAACCATTAAAAACAGCAATTGCCATATCAGTACAAGTATCGTAGCCACAGCATGAACAGTTTATTTTACGTTTTTCATTGTCGTCTTTACCCATCTTATTAAATATATCATTAAGTTGTTCTTTATCAGGCTGCTTTATAATACAATCTTTTGAACGGTCTGTATATGACCTTAAATAATCAGAAAGGTTAAGGTGTGCAAACTGCTTATTTAAGGCATCAAGTCTTTGCTTTGGTGATAGTTTTTTTGACCAGGCACTTTTCTTCTGATCATTTTTAACAGATTCCCTTATATCAATAAGGGTGCATAGGGCATCATCTGTTTCTGATTTTTCAGGATTAGTTCCAGTTCCACATATACATCCATTTTCACAGTTAAGTGCATCTATAAATAGATATGGTGTTTTATCATTAGCTATACGGTCTTTGTTTTTCTCAAGATAATGATACATTCTCTTTTCGCCTTCCATCTGGCGTATAAATACACTTTCACCAAGGAGCCAGTAAACATTTTCCTTAAGTCCTCCTGGCTCAGGATAAATAGAACCAAGTCCATATTCTATCTCATCTGAAATAGGCATACCGCTTATGTTGTGTTCTTTTACATATTTCATAAGGTGTTCAAAAGTTACATTATATGATACATATCCTTTAGTATTAGGATCATCTATCTCATTTTTCTTTGCAATACATGGACTGATAAAAGCAAGTTTGTCTGTAACATGCATTTCTTTCTTTGCATATATTGCTGCACACATCATTGGACTGTGAACAGGAAAAAGCTTTGGTAAAAGTTCAGGAATATATTTTTCTATATAGCCAACTACCGCAGGACAAGGCTGTGATATACCTCCTAGATAGTTATGTTTC
Source organism: Lachnospiraceae bacterium (assembly GCA_024691145.1). Classification (GTDB taxonomy): domain Bacteria; phylum Bacillota; class Clostridia; order Lachnospirales; family Lachnospiraceae; genus JAILNW01. The sequence goes on along the minus strand of JAILNW010000005.1, from coordinate 434 downwards.
TGTATATAGTTTATATATCCCCAGGTAGTTATATCTGCACCAAAGGAAACACTAATAAAGCGGTTTACTCCAAGTGCTTTTAAACCACCAAGTACACGTTCATATTCATCAGGATAATTTGCTTTAAAGGCAGGGGCAAGCAGTACTGATATGCCTTCACCAGCTTTTAAATCATTAAAGAAACGTTCTGTATCATCATTATATTCGCGAGCATTATGTTCACAGGCGTCAAAACATGCGCCGCATGCGATACATCGAACAGGATCTACTTCTATTCTTGACACGGAGTCTTCTTTTACTGAAGAAATACATGCTCCCATACAACTACAGTATTTAATACATTTATTACAGCCGATACAGTTGTTGTTAGTATATATGAGAGAGTTTTGTAAATTACTCATGACATTATCCTCTCTTTTTCATTAAATTCTTTA
>JAILNW010000389.1 GCA_024691145.1 Lachnospiraceae bacterium | reverse complement strand
TATATTGATAAATATAACAGGTATAGAATGACGATTCTTGATATTTAATAATTTAATATCTGGCTGTTAAGTAATAAAAGGAGACAAAGTATATGAAAATACTTTTTATAGGTTCAGCCATAAGCAATCATACCCTAAGATGGGTAAATAGTCTTTCAGAAAGAGGACATAATGTTTTGCTTGTATGTGGAGGAGACTTAAAAGCTAAGAGTGAAAATATAAAAATTTCAGATAAAGTTAAAGTACATTATTTAAGGTTTGGAAGTGGCATAGGTTATTATTTAAATGCTGTAGAATTAAATAAAATATATAAAGACTTTAAACCAGATATCGTTAATGCTCATTATGCAACTGGACATGGTGTATTAGCAAGATTAGCAAGAGTAAAACCATTAATTATTTCTTTTTGGGGAAGTGATATTTTTGAATATCCTTTCTTAAGCAGAATTAACAGAAGGATACTATTGAAAAATATTTTATATGCAGATGCAGTAGCAGCAACAAGTATAGCCATGGCGAAAAAGATAAAGGAAGTATATCCTGAGTATAAAAAGGATGTGGTTGTTACTCCCTTTGGAATAGATACTGAGTTATTTAAACCAAAAGAAAGAGAAAAAAACAAAAGGTCAGTTATAGGAATTGTAAAATATTTAAAACCAATTTATGATATACCTCTTTTAATTGATGCTTTTAGTATTTTATGGCACAAAATGGATGTTAAACCCTTATTATATATATATGGTGGAGGTCCTTTACTGGAAGAATTACAAGAAAAATGTGATAAGCTTGGAATCAGCGAAGATGTAATCTTTTTTGGAACAATTCCTAATACACAAATTGCAGAAGCCATAAATAATATGGATGTATTTGTTAATTGTTCTAAAGCTGAGAGCTTTGGTGTAGCCCTGCTGGAAGCAATGGCCTGCAAAGTTCCTGTAGTTGCAACAGATACAGAAGGATATAGAGAAGTAGTTCAGGATGGTGTTACTGGTATTATATTAAAGGATAGAAAGCCTGAAACAATGGCGGAAGAATTATTAAGACTTTTAAATAATCAGGAAGTATGTAATTATTACGGTGAAAACGGCAGAAAACGTGTACTAGAGTTATATGACTGGAATAAAGATGTAAGCATTATGGAATCTCTGTATGAAGAAACAGTGCGAAAGAAGGGAATATAATGGCTGAATTATCTGATAATGAAATTAAGAATATTCAGGATAAATTATTTGAATTATTAGTAGCATTTAAAGATATTTGTGATAAAGAAAACATATGGTATTCATTGGCATTTGGCTCTGTTCTTGGTGCTGTTCGTCATAAGGGTTTTATTCCTTGGGATACTGATGCTGATGTTTTTATAAAACTTGAAGATAAAGAAAAATTCAGAGAAGCATTTTATAAACATAAGCCTGAAGGCATAAAATTAAATGACATTTCTAAAGAAAAGAAATGTTTACAATCACATGATAAGTTATTGTTAGAAAAAAATGATATAGATTTTGATATACATTTGGATATTTATCAGCTGGTTGGAGCTCCTAATGAGGAAAATGTTCAAACTAAATATATAAAATATGCTCACAATATAGATAAGATAATTCGTTCAAAATATGTGAATATCCATTATTGTAAGAATAAAAATAAATGGAAAGTTGCTATTGTGAAGTTCTTATTGTTTTTTGTACCTGATTCAGTTTTAAGAAAGAATATTCATAAAAGAGAGACAAAATACGATGTAAACAAAGCCGAGTATTTAATGGTACTTTGTGGATATGGAAAGCAAAAAGAATGTTTGCCTAAAAATTTAATTCTAGAAAGTAAACTGGCTGAATTTAATGGTGTAGAGTTTAATATTCCTCGTGATTCTGATAAATATCTTAAAAGAATCTACGGAGATGATTATATGACACCAATACAATATGATTAGTATTTAGGTTAGGAGATAATTGCAGATGAAAGAATTAGCCGTAATAATTCTGGATTGGAATGGTGCAGAGGATACAATTGAGTGTTTAAAAACACTAAATAACAGATTATTGTATGATATCTATTTGCTTGATAACGGATCTAAAGCAGAAAATAATATGAAGATTTCGGACTTTCTTTCAAACTCTGATTATAAGGGCAATTGGTTAGAAACAAAACTGGATTTACTGGAACCAGGAAAAAATGAATTAACATATATTCACTCAGAAAAAAATCTTGGGTTTGCTGTGGGGAATAATGTTGTGGCAGACAGAATATGTAACAGCTGCAAGTATATACTTCTTTTAAATAATGATACGGAAGTTCCTGAGGGAACAATTGAAAGTATGATTAGAACAGCAAAAGAAAAGAAGACAGTTGCTTTAACCTGTGATATAAGAATATATGACAGAAAAGATGAATTATGGAATGCGGGCGGTTATTTTACTATTCTTGGAGAGAGAAAGTATTATAGTCAGAAAAAGATAAATAAGCTAAAAGAGAAAAAAGTCACATTTTTAGAAGCACAGTATATTACAGGCTGTGCTTTACTTATTGATTCTTCTTACATTAGAGAGAATGGTCTTTTTACAGATAAGTTTTTTCATGGAGAAGAAGATTTTAATTTCTGTTATAAACTTTATAAGAACAAAGCCTTGGCAGGTGTTGATTTATCCGTTACTTTATATCATAAAGTCGGAAGGAGTATTAAAAGACACGTAGGTAAAGAGACTTATTATAACAGTCTTGTTGTTAATTATAGCAACAGAGTAATTGATTTTAAAGAGTTTTATGGTACATTAAGGTGGAAAGTCTGGCGAATAATATATCTCACTTTACTTTTATTCTTAAGAATATTAAAAGGCATGAAACCTTTAGTAGCCCTTGAATTATGCAAAAGAATTTATAAGATTTCTAATAAAAATGATAATTTACGGAAAAAGTTGTTTGATGAGATTATGTCTATGGAATGGTAATAACAATATTAGTGCTGGAGAAGATTGAATGGTATATTTGGTAATAACTGTTTTAATGATAGGACTATATACAATTAAAAGACACTCCTTTATGAATGCGGCATTTTTATTTGCTGCTCCTTATGTATTAATAATTTTATTAAACAATAATGTTATGGTAGAATCAGGCTATTATCCAATTAAGGAGGCAACTTTTAAAACACTTTTTGTTTTTACCACAGGATTAATTGCTGGCTCAATGTTAAGATTAGTGTTAAAAAGGAGAATAGTTTTTAAGAATTCTAATCTTGACAGCGTTGTAATTGAGAATTCAATTTATAAAATAAAAGGCTTTTTGTGGTTTGTAATTATAGTAAGACTTATAGATATTTTTGTTACTGTTAAGAGTATCGGACTTGCAACACTATATGACGATGATTTTGAAGCATTACAATTATCTGGTTTTGCAGGACATCTTACTCTTTTAGGAACAGCAATGGCGCCATATATATATAAGCATTATTTAAAGAATAAAAATAAGAGTGATTTACTATTATTGCTGGTGTTTTCAGGTA
>JAILNW010000162.1 GCA_024691145.1 Lachnospiraceae bacterium | reverse complement strand
CATTATCTACCACTGCAATCCCAGTATATTTTGAACCTGGATCTATCTTTATTCTGTATGTTGGCAAGGTATCAATTGTTCTGCTGTCCACATCTTTTATAATAACTACAGAAGGATATACTCTGTAATTTACTGCCCTTCGTTTCTCCATTAATATCCTTGCTCTTCTTTCTGTTATAAAACCTAATGGTCTTTTTCTTTTATCTAATGCTATAACCACTTTTTCTTTATCTCCCTTTTTAAATCAGGCTGTTACGCCCTTGTTTTGCAGACATACTTCTATATCTGCTTCTCATCGCAACTGTTAAATCGAGTTTCCACGACTAATGCACCGGGATTCCTTCGGCTCTCCCTACTTAACAACAATCCATTGCAAAACGTACTTGAGAAGCATACGAAGCAATGATAGTATCCGATTTAACCTCTGGCACATAATATTAATTATGGAGGCCAGTTGCTACTCAACCAAACTTCAGAATACCTTACATGATTATAAACTACAAAGAGTTTCTTCCTCATGCTCGGCTATTCAATAGCCGAGTTGGTTGACATTCCTTATCTTGTAATAACCATATTACATTTTCCCCATAATTCATCCTTAAAACAAAACGCATTTTCTGTTAATGTACGTTCTTTAAATCCCACTTTTTCATAACATTTCTTTGCACTGGGATTCTCTGGAAAAACATTCAATTGCACAGCATCTGCTTTCGCTATTTCAAAGGCATATTTAACAGCCAGTTTTATCATTTCACATCCATACCCTTTATTCCTTATAGCATTGTCAACCACTACAAATTTGAGCATCCCTTCATTTGTATTCGAATTCACTGAAAAGCAGAAAAAACCAACCAACTGTCCATCATCCGTAGTTGCAACAAAGGGACTATCACCAAATCGTTCTTCCGCTTCTTGCAATAAATCATCAAAACCTTTTTTCTCCAGTGGATAAGGTATTAAATTCGCACACCATAGAGCATGTGAACGTTCCTCTGTTACCCATTGGGATATAGTATTAAAATCTTTATTTTTGTATGGTCTTATTCTCATTGTTCTTTACCTCGTAAACTTCCGATTTTACGGTATGTTTTTCTTTTAACCTGTCCTTATCAGATGCCCCTCTTGTATAGCCGAAAATGTTGCCAGTGCGCAAGCGGCTGCTTCGCTGTATTTCAGATCAATGAATGTTAATGTCAGCGGCAGAAGAAACATTAATATCGCTATCAAACTCAGCCTTTGATATAGCCACGATTCTATTCGGGTATTTTTTGTTATATATCCATAAGTATGTGATACATCAGGATATACTTCCTTAAGCTTATTATAAAAAGCCTATCTCATTATTCCCATAAATGCTGCATCATTAAATGCCTGTCCTCTTTTTATGCTTTCTGGAAGTTCTATTAATCCCTTATGATACTTTGTATGACAGGTCTCACACAAAGTAGTTAAATTATCAGGGGAGTTCCCTCCTGTTTTACGGCTTTTAATGTGATGAACATTAAGTATTTTATCCTTTGATTTTCCTTTACAGCACTGACATGTATGATTATCTCTAAATAATACATATTCCCTAACGTTCCATGAATCCAGCTGTTCGCCCTGTTGATATTCTTCCCCACTAATATCTGGATTTTTTATCTTCTGAATATCAAATGAAGCTGTCTCAACAATAATTTTCATAACAGGTAATATTACAAGTTTCTCCAATGTCGAGATAATGGATGAGCTTACAGCTAAATACATCAATTGGTACAACTACATTAGACCTCATTCATACAATAGATATTTGACACCAATGGAGGCTCGTTACAGGTAGATATTTATCGAACAAAGTGTTACAAAAAAGCTTGACCAGTACACTGTATACTCTTCACCTTCAGGTGCAACAACCCACTTGTCTTCCTCACGTTTTCTATATTAATTGTAATATTTCTACTATCTGCTTATGCATTTCTTGTAACAAATCGTTTAACTTCCATTGATGGATTAGACAATTCTGTCTTAAAAAATTCCGGATAATATTTTTTTGGATGGTCCGGACTAATCCATACCAGATACTCTTTATTCCCATCCTCAGTAAAACTGTTACACTCTGGTTCAAAATCATCCGGAACTTTCATATAATAAAAAAACGAAATTTCATGAACGACATTTCCCCTTTTTACTAATGAA
>JAILNW010000333.1 GCA_024691145.1 Lachnospiraceae bacterium | reverse complement strand
GCTTTGTTAGCGTTAATAAACCACATAACATCTGCCTTAGATATATCTTTAACCTTAATGCTTCCTAAGTTATACTTAGTTACAAGTTTACAAGCAGTAGGAGAACTCTTGTAATACTTGCAAAGGCATGGATTCTCTTTTCCGATTTCTTTAATAACTTCTTCTAAAGTCATCTCAGTGTAAGCATACTTAGTAATATACTTGCAAAGTTCCTTAGATACACACTCTGTATTAATCTTCTCGTTAATACAAGTACAAACAGTTGTCTTCTCTGTACAGCAATTGTTCTCAGCTGCAGCAGCTGGAACTACACCAAAAGCAACCACTAAAGCTGCAGTAGCCATAGTTGTAATAATAGTTTTCTTTATTAAGTTTCTCATGTGTGAAACTCCCTTCTTTTGATTGATATTATAATAGTTTTATTCTTTCATTATAATACCGATATACTTTTTCGGTACTATTCACAAACTATCCTAAATGTGAATAGTAATCTTTCTTCTTATTAATTATTTTTCACAACTTACTTAGTATAGCATAAGGATTTTTAGTTTTCAAGTATTTAGACAAAAAAAGTTCAAACTTTGTCCAAATTTTATTTACATTTTTTCTTTGACCATCTTACAACATTGTGATATAATTTTAGTGTTAATATGTTTTTGTTTATGTGCAACCTTCTTAGAAGCTACATGAACAGAACTTTTATACTGATAAAGGGGGCAGTTTTGATGAAAGTTGGATTGGTTCTTGAAGGTGGCGGAATGCGCGGCCTTTACACATGTGGTGTCCTCGATGTTTTCATGCAAAGAAAACTTGAATTTGACGCTATCATGGGTGTATCTGCAGGTGCTTTATTTGGTGCAAATTATAAATCTAGACAGATGGGCAGAACTTATGAATATAATCTTGAGTTTTTAAATGACAAACGTTACATGGGAATATATTCCCTTATTACTACAGGTAATGTTATGAATAAAGAATTTTGTTTTGATGAGCTTATTAATAAGCTTTATCCCTTTGATTACAAAACCTTCAGGGAAACAAGAGAAGATTTTTATGTAGTAGTAACGAATATAAGGACAGGAAAGCCAGAATATCTGAAGCTTGACAATCTTGATTCTCCTGAGAACATTGAAAAGCTTCGTGCGTCTGCTTCTCTTCCATTTATGTCACATCCTGTTGAAGTAGGAAGTAAGCTTTACCTTGATGGGGGAGTTGGTAACAGTCTTCCTGTAGACAAGATGCTTAACATGGGATATGATAAAGTGGTTGTTGTTCTTACCAGACCTCTTGATTATCGCAAGCAGCCTGGTAATGAAAAACTTGCACAGTTATATTATCACAAATATCCTAGATTTGTAGTTGCTCTTAATAGAAGATACCGTCTTTATAATAGTCAGGTTGATCGAATCATTGAACTTGAGAAGCAGAACAAAGTCTTTGTTATAAGACCTTCTGCTCACATAGATATTAAACGTTTAGAAAAAGATATTAATGTTATAAAACGTATGTATAATCTTGGTACAAAGGATACATATAAGTGCATTAAAGATTTAGAGAATTACATGTCTTCTATCTAAGTGAAGAATTAATTAAACAGATTCAAAAAATGGCCGTAGTTTTAACTACGGCCATAACTATTTATTTTTCTGCGTACATTTAACTATTTTCCAATATACATGTTATGTATATCTGTCACTTCAAGTGCAGTATCTGTAAGTTCATAAGAATCATCATTATAAAGAATCTCATGCATCTTTCTTACATCTTCTGCATAATCACTTGAAAATACTGTATTTCCTGTTGATATTGTCCTTGTTTCATAATTAATTGGAACAGTAAGAGTCTCTTCTATCTTACACTCTTTAATAACCTTTAATAATGATATTATCTCATTATCAGACATGTTAGTATATACATTCTTAAGAAGTCCCTTAAGATTTTCATCATTCTTTACAATTAAATCAAAAGTATTCTTCTTTTTTAGTTTATCAAACATATTCTTCATGATTAACTGAAGTCTTTCCATACGATAGAAATCATTATCAATCTTTCTTGTTCTTACATATCCTAAAAGCTGACAGCCATCCAAAGTC
>JAILNW010000282.1 GCA_024691145.1 Lachnospiraceae bacterium | reverse complement strand
ATATGAGTTTGGCGATGATTCTGATGATGAGTATATAAGCGAGTATGTTCCAACAAAGAGAAGAAGCAGTGAGCAGTCTTATGTTGAAGCATATGCAAAGTATAATGATAGAAAACACATTAAGCGTGAGTTCGATATACTTAAGGATTACTCAGATAATGATTTACCAATTATTGAGATGTACAGAGTATATATGAAATATCAGGATGATGTTGAAGCTTTAAGTAATGTAAATTTCAGAGTCGATAAAGGTGAATTTGTATTTATCGTTGGTAAGAGTGGATCCGGTAAGTCTACTATCATGAAACTTTTGCTGAGGGATATTCAGCCTACAAGTGGAAGAGTTTATGTTAATGGACGTGAACTTACAAGACTTCATAGAAGGAAGATAGCAAAGTTCAGAAGAAGTATAGGTGTTGTTTTTCAGGACTTTAAACTATTAAAAGACAGAACTGTATATGAAAATGTTGCGTTTGCAATGAGAGTGGTGGAAAAGAGTCAGAAGGAAATAAGAAGAACTGTACCAGAGATGCTTAATATGGTTGGACTTTATGACAAGAGAAACTCTATGCCTGATGAGTTATCAGGTGGAGAGCAGCAGAGAGTAGCCCTTGCAAGAGCACTTGTTAATAAACCAGCAATTCTTCTTGCGGATGAGCCAACAGGTAACCTTGATCCTAATACAGCGTGGGAGATTATGGAACTTTTAGAAGAGATTAATAGAAATGGAACTACAGTAATTGTTGTAACTCATAACGTAGATATAGTAGATGCCATGAAAAAGCGAGTTATTGCGATTAAAAAAGGAAAAGTAGTTAGTGATGAACAGAAGGGAGGATACTCCTATGAAGATTAGCACAGTTAGTTATAGTGTTAAACAGGGGGTAAAGAGTTTAAAAAGAAATAAGGCATTTTCCCTTGCCTCTGTAGGTACGATAGTTGCATGTTTGTTTTTATTTGGTATTTTTTATTTTGTAATGACTAATGTTTCTTACATGGTTAAAAAGACTGAAAGTACATTGTCTGTTACGGTATTTTTTACGGAAGATGCAACCCAGGAGATGAAGGATAATATTAAGGAAAAGGCACTGCTTAGAAAAGAAGTTACTAAGGTTGAGTACACTTCATCTGATGAAGCCTGGAACAGTGTTAAAGAAGAATTTTTCTCTGAAGACAAAGAAGAAGTTGAAAAGGTTTTTGGTGATGATAACCCATTACAGAATCTGGATTCCTATGAGATTCATATTGATGATGCAACAAAGCAGGATTCTTTAGTTAAATATTTAAAGGGGCTTGAAGGTGTCAGGGTTGTTAATTATGCTGAGTCACTTGCGGACAAGCTTCATTCGTTTAATACAGTGGTAAGTACAGTTGCTTTTGTTATAATGCTTATGTTACTTGCAGTATCGGTTTTCCTTATAAGTATTACGGTACTAAATGGTATTATTGTAAGGTCAGATGAGATAAAGATTATGAAGTTGATTGGAGCAACAGATGGATTTGTAAGAGGACCATTTATTGTAGAAGGTATTATTATTGGATTTTGTGGAGCCATTATACCACTTATAATTCTATATTTTGCTTATGAGAAGATTGTAACATACGCACTTGATAAGATTGAATTTGTTCTTCCGTTGGGAATGAATTTTGTAAAGAGCAGCGAAATATTTAAAGTATTAACACCACTTTCATTAGGAGTTGGAGTTGGAATAGGTATCTTTGGAACATGGCTTACGTTGTTTAGAAAATTGAGAACCGTATCTTAATTAAATGTAACTATTCCCGGAGCCTCTAAACAAGTCGCAGACCATCTGCACATCTGCGAATAGTTACATCTTGGTTACAAAATAAGACAAATTTGCTAATGATTTTTTTGTAAAAGTGTGTTATTATATTATTGAGACATATTATAATTTAGTATAGATGAGGGAAATACTAGTTAAATATTTGAACTGTTAAGGGAAAGCGGTTCTGGTCATAAATTGAGGGTATAAAATTTAATAAGAGAGCAATTATTCAGCTATTTTGAGGGACAGGCTGAGAAGAAAGGATTTGAGTATATGAAAAACCCTATCAAGAGATTTTTTATAATAGCGCTTGCTCTCTGTCTGTGTATATGTTCTAGTCGTGTAGATGTTTTAGCAGCTAACGAAATTACACAAGCACAAGATGAAAAAGAGAATCTGATAAAGAAGAAGACTAATGTAGAGACTATGCTTAAAGATCTTGAAAAGAAGAAGTCAGATACTCTTGTGTATATTCAGGAACTTGATACAAAACTGGCAGAAATTGAGGCAGAAGTAGCTAGACTTGATAATGAGATTAACAAGGCAAATGAAGAACTTGTGGCAACTCAGGCAGAGCTTGAGGAGGCTAAGATTACTGAGGCTAATCAGTATGAATCAATGAAAAAAAGAATACAGTATATGTATATGAATGGCAATAAGGGATATTTGCAGATTCTCCTTGATGCCGAGAGCATGTCAGATTTCCTTAATAAATCTGAATACATTAAACAGATTTCTGAGTACGACAGGAATATGTTATCAAACTATCAGGCAGCTAAGCAGCTTGTTATTGATAAGGAAGCTCAGATTGAAGAGAATATAAAGCAGCTTGAAGAACTTAATGCCCAGGTAGAAGAAGAGAAGAAGAATGTTGAGGTTCTTCTCACTGAGAAGAATAATGAGTTACAGAATTATAATAATAGCATAAGTGAATCTGAAAATGCTATAAACTCTTATGAAACAGCAATTGCTCAGCAGGAGGACTATATTGAGCAGTTACTTGAAGCTGAAAGAAAGCGTATCGAAGAAGAGGAAAGAAGAAAGGCTGAAGAAGAGGCAAGAAAAAAAGCTGAAGCGGAAGCAAAGAGAAAAGCAGAAGAGGCTGCTAAGAAGAAAGCAGCTGAGGAAGCAGCAGCAAGAGCAGCAAAACAGGCTAATTCTGCAAAAGCTACATTAAGTGGAAGCAGTAAGAGTGAAAGCAGTGGCAGTGTTTCTACAGATTCTGCTAATGTTTCATCTACAGGCTTTATGTGGCCTTGCCCATCAAGTGGAAGAATAACTTGTGGCTTTGGATACAGAGAACAGCCTACTGCAGGTGCAAGCACATACCATAAGGGTATTGATATTGGCGCTACAAGTGGAAGCAACATTGTAGCTTCAAAATCAGGAACAGTAGTTACATCGTCATATGGTGTTGCTACAGGATATTATGTTATGATATATCATGGAAATGGTGTATATACTTATTATATGCATTGTTCGAAGCTTTTAGTAGAAGCAGGTGACACTGTCAACCAGGGAGACGTAATAGCTCTTATTGGTTCAACAGGTGTATCTACAGGACCTCATTTACATTTTGCCATTACGATAGATGGAAGTTATGTAGATCCTTCGGATTATGTTTCATATTAGTGCTTCGTAGTTAATATGATTTTGTGATGTTACTGTTAGCAACTGTGTAAGGTGTTAACAGTAACATTTGTATTTAAAAGAATATCAACATGCTAGAATGCATAGATTATATGTATGGGGCAGTTATGAAAGGATATGTATTTTATGAATGATGAAAAGTATTTATCGGGGATGATAACAGGAGCTGTGTGCGCATTAGCATTGTTTTCTGTAACAGTATTTATAGTAGCTCTGGTTTTAGGAAAAAGTAACCGGTCGACGGTTTCATATAATAACGTTAAGGAGTCAGAAACAAGTGTAACTATTGAAAATTCAAAAGATAAAATATTCGGAAAGATGGAGCTTTTAGCAGACATAATAAATGAATATTCATTATATGATGTACCTGAGGAAGATATAATTGAAGGTGTATATCAGGGTATGTTTGATAGTATGAATGATAAATATGCCGATTATTATACGGCAGAGGAATATAAACAGTTTGCAGAAAGTACTAATGGTGAATATTGCGGAATTGGAGCATATATTGGGCAGAATGTTGATACAAATGCAATATATATTTCAGAACCTATGGAGGGAAGTCCTGCTATGGAGGTAGGCCTCAGATCAGGTGACATCATTTATAAAGTAGATGATAAGGTGCTTGGTGATGAAAGCCTTGATACAGTAGTCACATGGATTAAAGGAGAAGAAGGTACTAAGGTTAAGTTAACAATAATAAGAGAAGGCGAAAGCGATTATCTTGAATTTGAAGTAACAAGAAAGAACATAGAGGTTCCTACAGTAAAGGGAGAACTTCTTGAAAATGAGGTAGGTCTTATATCTATATCATCATTTGATAAGGTAACGGCTTCACAGTTTGAGGAAACTGTTAATAAACTGAAGGAACAGGGAATGAAGAAAATGATTATTGACCTTAGAAGTAATCCTGGTGGAATGCTTGATGTGGTTGTTGATATGCTTGATATGTTCCTTGAACCTGGTAAAATGATAGTTTATACACAGGATAAGACGGAAACAACTACAGAACAATATAAGTCACAAAATCCAAAAGTAATTGATATGCCACTTGTTGTATTAATTAACGGATATAGTGCAAGTGCTTCTGAGATTTTTGCAGGTGCAATTCAGGATTATAAGTTAGGTACTTTGGTTGGAGAAACATCATTTGGAAAAGGTATTGTTCAGACTGTACTTCCTGTAGGTGATGGCTCATATGTTAAGTTTACAACAGCAAAGTATTTTACTCCTAATGGAAGATATATTCATGAAGTTGGTATAGAACCTGATGAAAAAGTTGAATTTGACAGTAAGGCATATTATGATGAAAATGTTGATAATCAGCTTAACAAAGCCAAAGAAATAATAAATTCAATGGAATAATATAAATAAAAAGGACTCTGTGTAATTAACAGAGTCCTGAATTTTTACTTAGTCGACAAAATGATGTCTGTTGCAGAAATCTTTGCATATGCTGGTCTGTATATTAATATATAAAGAACAGCCGATAAAATAATTGCTCCAAGCATATCTACAAATGAATGCTGCTTAATAAATAGTGTAGACATCATTATAAGTAATGTTAATACAAAAGATGCTGCCTTTACAAACTTCTTGTCTCTAAACTTATCACATGTAAAAATTGCAATAGTAACACCAATAGAGTTAAAACAGTGAATACTTGGACAGACATTAGTAGGTGTATCATTACTGTAAATACGCTTTACCATATCTGTAAAAATATTATCCCTTGGAAAAACTTCAGGTCTTAGCATTTGTCCGTTAGGGAAAAATGTGTAAATTATAAGACAAATAGTCATTCCGATAAATAAAAATGCAGTAAGTTTATAAAAATCTGTTTTTGATGTGAAAAATAAAAAGTAAACTACTGCGATTGCAATATATGCAAACCAAATTACATAAGGTATAACAAAATATTCAACAAATGGTATCATATCATCTACAAAGGAATGAACTTCAATAAACTTAGTATTAGTAGTCACTGTCTCCTCAAGATAAGTAAACCAAGGCATGTAAATAAAGAAATATAACAATACCCACATTTGCTTATATTTTTTAAAAAAATCCAAAATAGAAATCTTCATACATAAACCTCCTTAAATGGATACGAAACTCATTAATTTAAACCAATACTATTCTATTATTAATTATACCATTACTATGCCGAAACAACAAGAAAAGAATTCTAAAATTTTTATAAACTAAACATTTTTTATAAAAAAACAGAAAAAAATTAGATATTTTTAACAAAATATGATATAATGAACATAGGGCATTTTTGAGTGCCTTTTAGTTGTTGCAAAAAAACGAAAGGAGATTAGGCATCATGAGAATTCTATTTTGTAATATAGCTTATATGAAATATTACAGGGGCGTTATATCGGGAATTGATGAGGCGGAGAATTTGACTAATCGTTCTAAAGAAGGATCTGGTATAGAAGAACAGTATAATTTTTCTTCGTGCAATTTGGATGATAATGATGTATGCCTAGGCTATTTTTCAGCTAAATCAAGTTCATCAAAGGCTGCACCTCAGGTTCATATTGATAAGATTGAGGGTTGCGATCCTTCAGATGAGAAGGTAGAAGATGTACTGGTTGTCTGGTGTGCCAAGAAAGAAGGCGCAGAAAACAGAACAGTTGTAGTAGGTTGGTATAAGCATGCAACAGTATACAGATATTATCAGGAAGCAATTTTTGGCGATGGTGATGAGGAATTTCACCAGTTATATAATGTAGTAGCTAAAGCTGAAGATTGTGTGCTTCTTCCTGCAGGAGAGAGAAGCAGATATACTAAGTGGAACATACCAAGAAAGAAAGGAAGTAATGGACCTGCTTTTGGATTTGGAAGTACCAATGTATGGTATGCCAATGAAGAGAAGGCTAAGGACTTCGTAAAGAATCTGGTAAAAAGAATCAACGAGTATAACGAAGACAATCTGATGGATGAGGAATTACCAGAAAAGTAATGCAATATAAAAATATTATGCAAAAAAATGTTTCATTTTATCGAATTATAGTGTACAATGTAATAGGAAAAAAACAATAAGTCAACGGAGGTAGTTATAAGATGTTAGTTTCAGCAAAAGAGATGCTTACAAAAGCAAAAGCAGGAAAGTATGCAGTAGGACAGTTCAATATCAACAACTTAGAGTGGACTAAGGCTATACTTTTAACAGCACAGGAGTGCAACTCACCAGTTATTCTTGGTGTTTCAGAAGGCGCAGGAAAGTATATGTGTGGTTACAAGACAATCGTTGGAATGGTTAACGGAATGATTGATTCTCTTGGCATCACAGTTCCAGTTGCTCTTCACCTTGATCATGGCAGCTATGAAGGAGCTAAGGCTTGTATCGAAGCTGGTTTTTCTTCAATCATGTTCGATGGTTCTCATTTCCCAATTGATGAGAATATTGAGAAGACTAAAGAATTAGTTGCAATCTGCAATGAAAAAGGTCTTTCAATCGAAGCAGAAGTAGGTGCTATCGGTGGAGAAGAAGATGGTGTTGTAGGACAGGGCGAGTGTGCAGATCCTAACGAGTGTAAGCAGATCGCAGATCTTGGTGTAACTATGCTTGCAGCAGGTATTGGTAATATTCATGGTAAGTATCCAGAGAACTGGGCAGGACTTAGCTTTGAGACTCTTGATGCTATCCAGCAGTTAACAGGAGACATGCCATTAGTTCTTCATGGTGGTACTGGTATTCCTGAAGATATGATTAAGAAGGCTATTTCACTTGGTGTTGCTAAGATTAATGTTAATACAGAGTGCCAGCTTGCATTTGCAGCAGCTACTCGTAAGTATGTAGAAGCAGGAAAAGATTTAGAAGGAAAGGGATTTGACCCTCGTAAATTACTTGCTCCTGGTACTGAAGCAATTAAAGCAACTGTTAAAGAGAAGATGGAATTATTCGGATCAGTTAACAAGGCTTGATTATAGTACATTTTTGAATATCAATTTAAAGGAGTCTCATTTTTTGAGGCTCCTTTACTAAAATGAAAAGTAGTAAAACAGGGAGTTTATAATGGAGGTATATATATGAGAAGAATTCGAATAACATTTAACTCAAAAGTTACATTGGGTTTTGGAATAGCCTGTGTTATAGCAATGCTTATAAATATAGCAACAGGAGGACTGGCTAACCAGTTGTTTTTTATGACCTACAGGTCATCTTTAACTAATCCTTTAACTTATATAAGATTTTTTTCACATGTATTAGGTCATGCAGACTGGGATCATCTGATTGGAAATATGGCTTATATACTTTTGCTTGGACCTATGCTTGAAGAAAAGTATGGTTCGGATATGATAGAATATATTATATTTTTAACAGCATTAATAACAGGATTAATTAACTTTATCTTATTTCCTGGTGTGGCTTTATGCGGAGCAAGCGGAGTGGTGTTTGCATTTATTCTTTTAACATCATTTACAAGCTTCAGATCAGGAGAGATACCATTAACATTTATACTTGTAGCGACTATATATATAGGACAGCAGATAGTACAGGGATTAACACTGAAGGACAATATTTCCAATATG
>JAILNW010000271.1 GCA_024691145.1 Lachnospiraceae bacterium | reverse complement strand
AATGTTATTATTATGATAATGAAATAGAAATGTATTATTTAAGAAGTAGATTTTATGTTCCAAAATGGAGAAGATTTTTAACACCTGATAGCATAGATTATCTAGATTATACCGATTTAAATAGCATTAATTTATATGCTTATTGTGGTAATAATCCTGTGATGTATTCGGATAGAGATGGGCACTTTGGAATTTTAGCTGCCTTAGTTTTAGGGGCAATATTAATATCAGCTTCAATTATTGAAGGAAATGTTGAATATGAAATATGGAAGAAAAACGGATATATCGATATCCAATCTGATCATGTAGAAATTAAAAATTCTTGGCTGATTAAGAATCCAATAGCTTCATTAGTGTTTACGCTAAGATTAACTAATTCGAAAGAGTATAAAGAAGTATATAATGAGAAAAATCCATCGAAGAGACATTGGATTGACATGTGGTTAGAGTGGGAAGGACATAATATAATTGGAGATGCATCAATTATTGTTGGAGCTATAGTCGCCATTCCAGAACTATTATTGTCCAATCCAATTGGTTTGTTAACTATGAGAAACACGTTTGGACGTTGCTATGATGTTAATATGGAGAATAGTGAAGATTGGTGGAAAAATTGGTGATTTATAAAATGAAGAAGAAAGATTTTATTATTATAATATATATTTGTTCCCTTGTTTTTGTATTAGTGATTTTTCTTTTGTCTCCATCTAATAATCAACTTGAATTTTCCTATGAAATCCGCGGAAATCTTAATAAAATAAATGAGACTATTCATAAATATTCTAGTGAAGATTACAGGAAAGAACTAGAAATAATAAAAAATGAAACTAATCGAACTTTTATATTTCCTGAAACGATTTCAGATACTGTTGAATGCAATGGTTTCTCATATTTAGAAGATGTTTTTATAATTGATTGGGGCGAAAATTGCCGAGCAGAAGTCTATTTTAGTATGATATACACTGATGATGAATATGTAACTGAGATAAAGAGAATTTCTTCAATTACCAACCCGATAAAAGATAAAAAGGTTATATTGTCAAATAATTTATTTGGTTTGCCAGCTTATATTGCTATTTATAATCATCATTCAAGATATGAATATGTATTAATCAATAAAAGTGAAAATGAAATTATATATATTTATTTATTCGAATGTGGCAATGACAATTTTTGTTTTTCAAACGAATATATTCCTAATAAATTGCTTAAAGAAAGTGATTTTCCAAAGGATTTGATAAGTAGTTCAGGTGATTATGATATGTATTAATTTTTTTGTTGATTTATATCTCAATTCAGTCTCCTTTCAAATACTTCACTCCTGTGATGAATGTTGACCCTGATGGAAATTCGTCTGATTTTTGGAGTGCTTTTTGGAAATATACTGCTTTTCTATTTGGAATGACAGCTGGATTTGTAATTGGTGGACTGGTTTTGGGCGTTCCTGGAGCTATTGTTGGAGCTTTTGGTGGAGCAATACTTACAGTTGAGGCGGTAACTATCATTGAAACAGAATGTTACGTATCACATAATATGGTTAATGCTGAGTATACTTTGAAAAATCCTGAAGAGACTTGGTATTTAGATAGAAATGAAGCTTTAGCCTATATTAGGTATTTAAGAAGTAATGATCAAACCGGGAAATATAAAGATTGGACAGAAGGACAAATGTTCCGTGAATGGGAATATCACAAACGAGCATATTTGATTTTTCATAAGTATGACAAAGATGATAAGCACCCACTTACAAATCATGCTAAATTTGTCGATTTTGAGGAAAAACAAACAGTTTTGACATATTGGCTTAGATTTATCGGAAACTTACTTTTTTAGGTGATGTCAAATGAGTAAACTGTAAAATAAACATATGATTTAAAAGTCTCTCCTTCTAGATAAAAAGAGTACAAATCATTTTTTATATTTGTTTCATCAGTTAAAACAACTATTAAGTTTTCCGTCTTAAAATCCCACAACAATTCAGTTTTTAATTTAGAATATACATCTTTTTCAAAATATTCTAAAGAGGTATGATAGTTACTGCCTCTAGAATATTTTCTTGGCTCTTCAATTTTTTGAACTATTCCAAAAACCGTAAAGGAAAAGATAATTATTAAAGCACAAACAAAGA
>JAILNW010000266.1 GCA_024691145.1 Lachnospiraceae bacterium | reverse complement strand
AATAGTTCTTTAATACTTCAACATTAACAATATTATCATATTAATTTGTAATTGTAAATACTATTTTAAATATTTTTTTAATATATAATTGGAATGTTTTTACAATATTGTGTTTTGTAAAGATATTGTCATCCTATTGTGTTTTTCATGCGTCACAATATATACAATTCTCCCTAAGCATTATTATTTGATAAGAAATTCTGAAGGAATTTCTTATCAAATAATAAAAGAGTTGTACACCAAACATGTACAACTCTAAATCTGCAAAATATAATTAATCTAATGTGTATGGCATTAAAGCGATATGTCTTGCTCTCTTAATTGTAACTGTAAGAGCTCTCTGGTGCTTTGCGCAGTTTCCAGTAATTCTTCTAGGAAGAATCTTTCCTCTTTCAGATACATATCTCTTTAACTTATTAACATCTTTGTAATCAATCTTTGCTGCTTCATTATTATCAGCACAGAATACACATACTTTTTTTCTTCTACGGCCCATGCTTCTTCTCTTCATTGAAGAATCAGCTCTATCGCCCTTATCATTCTTATTAAATGGCATTATAATTACCTCCTGTTCAAATACTAATTACTTAATCAAATCCTAACTAAATGGTAATTCCTCATCTATTCCTGTTGGAATATTCATAAAGCCATCATTAGACTGTCCTTGCATAGGTTCTGAAGGCTGGAAACCTCCCTGATTAAAAGTATCAGCCTGTGAATTGCTCTTGCTCTCAGCAAATTCCATCTCATCTACCATAATCTGTACAGAATATACCTTCTGCCCATCCTTGTTAGTATAATCATTATTCTGTATTCTTCCAACAATAACCATCTTGATGCCTTTTCTAAGATACTTCTCAACGAACTCAGCCTGCTTTCCAAATGCAGTACAGTTGAAGAAATCAGCCTCTGGTTCACCAGCCCTCTTAAATCTTCTATCAACCGCAATTGAAAATCTTGCAATTGCCATAGAATTCTCTCCTTGTGAGTATCTTACTTCTGGATCTCTTGTTAAACGACCCATTAACATAACTTTATTCATATAGGAATACCCCTTTCTTCTTTATGCGTCTTGTCTAATGCATAAATATCTGATAACGTTCTCTACTATACGAACTCTCTGCTCAAGTTCCATAGGACAAGTACTATCAGCATCGAACTGGATAAAGTAATAGAATCCTTCTTTCATCTTCTGAATTTCGTAAGCTAACTTTCTCTTACCCCATTCATCAACGTTAGTAATTGTGCCACCGAATCTTTCGATATAGCTCTTAACTTTCTCTACGGTAGCCGTTCTAGCTTCATCTTCGATTTTTGCATTAACAACTAAAGCTAATTCATATTTGTTCATAGTTGTCTGCACCTCCTTCTGGTCTCTGGCCCTTTATCATCGTAAAGAGCAAGGAATAATTAATATATCACAATTATTGATTTTACCATACTTCATTATAAAAAGCAATAGGTTAATTAAAAAAAATACAATCCATACAATACAATACCACAAGTCGCAACTGCAACTTGTGGTACATATCTCTGCTGTTAATACAGCTCACATTCAATTAAATAATAATATCTGATATTACATGCTCTTCTTTTTGAATACTATTAAGCAAACAACACCAACTACAGCACTTACACCAAGAATAGCTGCAATAACCTTAATAGGAGCTTCGTCACCTGTATTTGGAACATACTCCTCTCCCTTGTCAGCCTTTGGTGCCTCTGTAACTACAGGAGCCTCAGTAGGTTTAACTTCTTCTTTCTTCTCTTCAACCTTTGGTTCTTCAGTTGCTACAGGCTCAGCCTTTGGTGCTTCTTCTTCAATAATCTCTGTTGCACCAGCTTCCTTCTTGCTTGTCTCAACATTAATAAATGAATCATAATCAACAACTTCTTCAGTCTCATCTATAGTTGCCTGTGGCTGGTGTCCTGCTGCGTTACTCCACATTACAACTTTACCCTTAGTCTGAGACTTAACAGTAAACTTAATATCATCCTTAGCTAATTCCTTAGTTGATTTGATATTAATCTTGTCCTTCTCTACTGTTACATCAACGCCATCAGGAACATCAGTAACTTCTGCATCTTTTAAAATACCAATCTTCTCAAGAGTAGTAGTATATGCATTAGCTGTATCATCCCATTCAAGCTTAATTGTGTCTGCATCCTTAGCATCTGTAGCTGCAAACTCAGGAAGTTCAACCGCTTCCTTTACTTCATTATATAACTTATCATATGTTGCTTTAAATGTCTCATCATCTACACCAAACTTCTTCTCAAGTTTAGCTCTTCCCTTGTCATTATAGAACTGTCCTTCTGTAATAACCCAGATAAGACTCTGAGTAGCATAATATAAATTAGCATCATCAACTGAAATACTTTTAGGATCTGTATATGTGTCACTGAAACCTTTAACTAAAGCATAATTAACTAATACCTGCTCTTCGTTAGAGACATCGTTATAACCTTCTGTTACCTTATCCTTTGCTGTTGCAATCTTGTTGTAATCAAGGCAATAGCTTGCAGTATAATCTTTGCCATTACAACTCTTTAATGAGATGATTGCAAATGAATCCTGTACTGAAGAAGATGCTGCATTAAATGCACTATCAAAATCACGTCCTCTTTTGTTCTTTGCTGACTTCTGGTAAGTAACTGTTAAAGAACCCTTTTCAGTATCTGCAAAAGCTTCTGTAACGCCGATACAATTCATGGCAACAACGGTTGCACACATACCTAAAGCGACTTTTTTAGAAAATCTCTTAACCATAAAATTATCCCCTTCTACAATAAAATAATATTAAAATAAATTTCAACTACCATGTAACATTATTTTAACATTTACTACCACTTAAGGAAATAGGACTAAAGTCCTAATTTTATAGTTTTTTTATAATTTTATGCATTTATACCAATTATGTTTATTTTCTTTAGTCAACATTAACATATTGACATTTTTAAATTGTACTTTTTTGCTTTGTGATTTGTCTTTACTTTTTTTCTTTTTTTCTTTATTTTTTTCTGTATAAATCCATGCAATTAAATAATTTTCCTTTCTCAGCATGACTTTCGCAATTTATCAAAAATGTATTTTTTGAGATAAAACAATTGACAAACAATGTAATTTATTAAAACAGATAATTACGATAAATCTGCCTGTATAATATTATAAAGAAATACTATACAATTCATATATACATTACGAATCAGATTTTCACTATAAGATACTACGACGATATTCCTACCAGTGGTTAATTGTTATTCTTCTTTGTATACTTGCATTTGACTCTGCTTAACAGAACATCAGAAAATGTTAAAATCACATTCTGCAGAAAAATGCAACGACCATGAATTCAAATTACAAAAAAATGTTATATTGTTTTAACCTATAACAATATAACATATTTTTTGCGATTTTCTGATTTTTTCTGACGAATGGTCATATAACTTTCCGAACGGTCAAAAATGTAAATTTACCACTAATTATTCCTAATGATTTACTGTAAATCCTTGTTAATATTTTACTATTCTTCCAAATGTTCACGTCCTTGATCAATAATTGTTCTTACATGATCATCTGCCAGTGAATATAAAATTGACTTTCCATCCCTGCTTGCCTTAACTAGTTTATTCTGCTTTAAAATTCTAAGCTGGTGGGAAATTGCAGACTGGGTCATATTAAGAGACACAGCAATATCATTTACACACATCTCATTGTCCATTAAGGTATATAGTATTCTTATTCTGGTTGAATCTCCAAAAACCTTAAAGAGTTCTGCCAAATCATATAATTCCTCTTCATGTATCATATAATCATCCTTTCTTATTAATATGAATTAGTAATCTTATGGAATTTAAAACAGCTAAAATCATAACACCAACATCAGCAAATATTGCAGCCCACATATTAGCTAGTCCCACTGTACTTAAAATAAGGCAAAGTAACTTGACTCCTATTGAAAAATAAATATTCTCATAAACTATCTTCATACATCTCTTAGCCTTATTAATTGCCTTAACAACACCAAATGGATTATCATCCATAAGCACAATATCTGCCGCCTCAATTGCTGCATCAGAGCCTAAAGCTCCCATTGCAATACCAACATCAGCCATGGAAAGAACAGGTGCATCATTAATACCATCACCAACAAATGCTGTCGTTTCATTATTTTCCTGCTTCTCAATAATACTTTCTACAATTTTAACCTTATCCTCAGGCATTAATTCACAGTAAACATTATCAATTCCAACTTTTTCAGCAATATCATCTGCAACAGCCTTAACATCACCTGAAATCATATATGTATTAATACCATAATTCTTAAGTTTATTAATTGTATCTCCTGCCTGTTCCTTAATAACATCTGTTATTACAATAAGTCCGGCATATTTACCATTAACAATTACATGAACACTTGTGCCACTTATAATTCCATTATCAACGCTTATGCCCATTTCTTCACAAAGTCTTATATTACCAACAGCTACTATATCTTCATCAACCTTGGCTGTAATACCCTTACCGCCAAGTTCCTTAACTTCGCTTACTCTGTTTTCATTAATCTCCTTGCCATATGCATCCCTGAGGCTCTTTGCAATTGGATGTGACGAAAAACATTCAGCATATGCAGCATAAAATATCACTTTATCTTCTTCTATAGTATTATTATTAATGCTGGAAACCTTAAATTCTCCCTTTGTAATGGTTCCTGTTTTATCAAAGGCAATATTCTTAACCCTTGAAAGTGTCTCTATATAATTGGAACCCTTTATAAGTATTCCATCTCTGCTGGCACCTCCAATGCAGGCGAAAAATCCAAGAGGTATACTGATAACCAGTGCACATGGACAGCTTATAACTAAAAATGTTAATGCCCTGTATATCCATATTCCCCATAATGGTGCTTTTCCAATAACCATAAGCAATACTGGTGGAATAATAGCAAGTACAAGTGCTGTTATACAAACAGCAGGTGTATAGTAACGTGCAAACTTCGTAATAAACTTCTCTGACTCGGACTTCTTGGAACTTGCATTTTCAACAAGTTCAAGTATCTTAGATACAGTTGACTCGCCAAACTCCCTGTCAGTTCTTATCTTTAAAACTCCAGACATATTAATGCAGCCACTTGTAACCATATCATTAACTGTCACATCCCTTAACATGCTTTCACCAGTTAATGCACTTGTATTAAGTGAAGACTCCCCTTCAACTATAACTCCGTCAATAGGGATCTTCTCTCCCGACTTAACAACAATAATACTTCCTTTTTTTACTTCATCCGGACTAACTTTAACAAGTTTCCCATCCTGTTCTATATTGGCATAATCAGGTCTTATATCCATTAATTCATAAATATTCTTTCTGCTCTTTCCAACAGCATAGCTTTGAAATAATTCACCAATCTGGTAAAGAAGCATAACTGCAACGCCTTCTCTGAACTCATTAAGCAGCATGGCACCAATAGTTGCAACAGCCATAAGAAAGTTCTCATCAAATATCTGTTTGTTCTTAATGCTCTTTGTAACCTTCTTTAAAATATCATACCCTATTATAAAATAAATAACAGTATATGCAATATTCTTAATTATTCCTTCATCTAAAGCTATCTCACATAGAACAAGCAATACAAGAGAAATGATAATACGCTTTAAATTCTTTTTCTGCTTCCTGTTCATAAAACCCCTCCAGAATGTATTACCTAAAAGAAGATTTCACAATCATCTTCTACTTTTCTGCAATTCTTAAGGACTTCCTTCATAACCTTTGTCTCATCTGCACCTTCTGCAAACTCAACAGTCATCTTAAGAGCCATAAAGTTAACAACGCAATTTGCAACACCTGCTGTAGCTTTAGCAGCCTCCTCCATCTTATTAGCACAATTTGCACAATCAACCTCAATCTCATATGTTTTCTTCATAATAATAATCCTCCAATCTTTATTCATATGAATATATGTTCATTTGTTAATTTAATTATATCATAAATTGTCTGATAGTCAATATAAAACAATAATTTTTTTATCTCTATTGACATATTCCACTTGTGGAAGTATAATATATTCAACAAGTGGAATATGAGGAGGATTGAACATGCTAAAACATGGTATTCTTGGACTGTTAAATTATGGTCCCATGACTGGATATGAAATAATGCTTACATTTAAGAATTCATTATGTTATTTTTGGACAGCACAAACAAGCCAGATTTACCGCGAGTTACAAACACTAAAGAAGAATGGTCTTGTTTCAGATAACAATATTCATCAAGAAGGCAAGCCTGACAAGGTACAGTTTTCCATCACAGAAGAAGGAAAACATGAATTAAAGCACTGGCTTACTGATGATAGTACTAAATTTGATACAAGACAGCCAATTTTAATGAAAACATTCTTTTTAGGAGAGGCTTCCATTGCGGAAAGTATTGATTTTTTCAGTAAGCTTAACGCTAATGCCACAGAATTTCTTAAGGCTATGGACCTTCCTTTAGAAATGATTGAGATGTATAAACATGGAGTTGATGACCCTGAAAGGAAATCTCTTTATTGGAAGATGACTGTAGAATATGGCAGAATGTATGGAAAGATGATTGAAGAATGGACCAATAACTGTATTACAAAATTAAAGGAGTATGATGATAATGAAAATATTAATAATTAACGGAAGCCCAAAATCAAAACAAAGTAACAGCTACAAACTTGCAACATCATTTGTAAATGGAATAACAAAAGTGTGGAATGCAGAGATTAATGAAGTGGATTTATCCAGTGTTAACATTCAGCCTTGTTCTGGATGTTTTGCCTGCTGGGGACCTATGGCCGGACAGTGCGTTATTGATGACGATATGAAAAATGTTATGAATCTTATACTTGAATCCGATATAATTGTATGGTCATTTGGATTATATTTTTACAATGTGCCAGGAAAGTTAAAGTGCTTAATAGACAGACAGCTTCCATTCTCCATGCCATTTATGGATTCAGGAAGTGAGCATGGTTCCCATAAATCAAGGTATGATATGACAGGAAAACGAAACGTAGTAATATCAACATGTGGTTTTCACACTGCTAATGGCAACTATGATTCCGTTGATGCTATGTTTAATCACATTTTTGTAGAAAATAACTATGAGCGTATATACTGTCCTCAGGGAGAACTTTTCAGAGTAGAACAGCTTGCATTCAGAACTGATGAATACCTTAAAAATCTTGAGCTGGCGGGAAGCGAGTTTGCTACTTGTGGTATATCAGATGAAACAAGAGCAAAGATAAATGAACCTTTGTTTCCAAGAGAGCAATACGAAGCTATGGCAAATGGAAGCTGGGGATGATGAAAGGAACACATTATGGAATTCAATGAAAAACTTCAGCACCTTAGAAAACAGCAAAATATGACACAGGAGGAGCTTGCTGAAAAACTTTATGTATCAAGAGCAGCTGTTTCAAAATGGGAAAGTGGCAGAGGTTATCCTAACATAGACTCATTAAAAGCCATTTCCTCATTATTTAATATTACAATTGATGAACTTCTTTCAAGTAATGAATTATTAGAAATAGCAGAAACAGAAAACCGCTCTAACATTAACGGTCTCTACAACATAATATGTGGTATATGTGATATACTTGCAGTTTTGTTTATACTGCTGCCGCTTTATGGAAAAACTGAAGGAGACACAGTATACTCCGTAAACCTCATATCCTACAAGGGTGCAACGAAAAGTATCACTACCGTATACTGGATTATATTTATAACTATGATAATAATAGGTGCTGTTAAACTAATAGCATTATACCTTAAAAAGGATACACTAAGTAGTCTTTTAAGTAAAATTTCTGTAGGAATATCTGCTGCTGCAATATGTATTTTTGCAGTTACAAGAGCGCCATATGCCACCTTGCTGTTGTTCATTTTGTTATCTATAAAAATCATATTATTTTTTAAGGAATTAAAATCAAAGTGAGTTTTTCCTTTATATTTAACCCTTGATACCAAACGTATCAGGGGTTTTCTTATATTAATTTGTCATTAATTTTTCCATTAACCATTAGTATCATCCATTTTCTAAAATGCCACTATAGGTTTCTTGTTTATTTTTCCAACCTGATAAATAATAAAGTTGTACAAAGCAAAAATCAAAATGAAAGGGGCATTCAAAATGCAATATGTTATTGAAACAGAAAATTTAACAAAACAATATGGCAATACTAAAGTAGTAAATGGTATAAATCTTCATGTACCAAAAGGAACAATCTATGGTCTTCTTGGAAGAAATGGTGCCGGAAAAACAACAGCTATGAAAATGATGTTAAACCTTGTAAAGCCAACCAAAGGAAATATTTATCTCTTTGGTGAAAATTCAAAGGAAAATATTTATAAAGCTTACAGTAAAATAGGTTCCATAATAGAAACACCTGGATTTTACACTAACCTTACAGGATATGAAAATCTTAAGATTATAGCAAAGCTTCGTGGTAATCTTCCTCATGAGAAGATTATAACGACACTAAAGTCAGTTAATCTTGAAAATGAGAATGGCAAAACATTTTCAGATTACTCCTTGGGAATGAAACAGAGGCTTGGAATTGCTGCTGCAATTATGCATGACCCAGAGCTTTTAATACTTGATGAACCTATTAACGGGCTTGATCCAATTGGAATATCATTAGTACGTTCATTTCTTTTGGACTTAAAAAATCAAGGCACAACAATACTGATATCAAGTCATGTATTAAGTGAAATTGAGCAGATTGCTGATGTAATAGGTGTTATGAATAAAGGAACTCTTATAGAAGAAGCTGATATTGTAGAACTTCGTAAGAGAAAGAGAAAATATTGTGAGTTTATAGTATCTGATACTAATAAAGTAAAAAACATACTTAATAAACATCTTAAAATCACTGATTTTACGATACAGGAAAATACCATAAGAATTTATGATTTTAAAACACCTGTTGAGGAAATTAACAAAACCTTTGTAAAAAACAATGTAGCTGTAACAGGCATCAGAACAGAAGAAGAAAACTTAGAAGAATATTTTTCAAATTTAATTGGAGGTGGCCAGATTGCGTAATCTTATTTACTGTGAATTATTAAAATTAAAAAAATCAAAAATGATACTTATAAGCATACTTGGAGTATTATCAAATCCTTGTCTTATATTTATAGAAGCTTTAGAAACACACTTTAGACACCCAGAAAATGTACTTACGTTAGATTCAATGTTTAACAACAGCCTTATGTATATTATGCTATTAACCAATATGATAATATACGTGGCAATTACCGCATATCTTTTCAGCAGGGAATATACGGAACATACGCTTAAAACACTGCTTCCTATACCAATATCAAGAACTAAACTTTTATGTGTAAAATTCTACACTCTCCTTTTATGGATTATAATGCTTACAATAACAGCATGGCTTGGTGTATTCCTCCTATCATTAACATTTCACTTAATGTTCCATCTAGAAAGATTTACCTTAATAATTACACTTAAATGGCTTATATGCTTTATATTTGGCTCTATGCTTATGTTTATAACAATTTCACCATTTGCATATATAGCTCTTAAAACAAAAGGCTTTGTAATTCCTGTAATCAGTGCCTCTGTAATAGTAATGGGAAGTGCCGCCCTTAGTAACCAGGATATAGGCGCATTATATCCATACACAGCAACCTTCTTTTTAGTTAATGGACGAATATTTAACACTGGTTATTCAGTTATAGTAGCGGTAATACTTATATTACTTGTATCAATAATCGGATACTACCTTACTTTCTCACATTTTATAAAGGAGGATATACGATAAATGCAAAAAAGAACTCTATACTTAAATCGGTATAGAGTTCTTTATGCAACAAATCAAATCTCATTTTTATTTTTTGTATATATCACTATCCATTATATCATAATAGCGAAACTGCACATAAAACATATTGTCTTCATTCCAATAGCATAAAAATAATTGAGAATTTTCACCTTCAATCTGCTTTATTATTTCTTCAAGTTTATCCTTTGTATCTTTATCACTAACTTTACTGACTGATACTTTTAGTACATCTTTATCAAAATAAACAGTATTGCAATCAGTTATACCTATTTCTCTGCCATCCACTTCATCAGTAAACATATATGTACATTCTCCACCATCCCATATAGCATCACTATATTCCATTGCCAGATCTCGCATTTCTGCCACTTTAGCAATATACTCTTCTTTTAAATCCTCATTAAAACATAATCTTCCTTTTATCTCTTTTCTGTCCTCTAAACTATTTTTTTCAACTTGAACAATATCAAAGTTCATATCTCCTATTCCCATTACTTTAGCAATCTTTTCTTTAATGTCTACCTCTTTATCTTGTTCCTGTATCCCTTCATCCTCATTATCATTTTCATGAGATGTCTCAGTCTTCTTTTCAGTTAAAGTTAAAGAAACATTTTTCTCTTTTTTCCCGCAAGCCACCATTAAAAGAACAAAAACAAACATAACATTAGTAATCAAAATCTTCTTCATTTCATCTATTCCTCCCTTACTTCTCTTTATATAGTTCCCTTTCCAATAATTTTCTTACAATTAATTATTCAATTCGCATCATAAATTATTTCTATCATACAGCTAAAACTCAGCTGCTTATATCTACAAAGATACAAGTACCGCATTTAAACTAATTAACATAGAGAATGTGCAGGTGCTTCTCTTAGAACACTGAGGAAGTTTGGCCTCAATGTCTAACTATGAATTATACAATGTAAATGCACATTTGTCAAATGAAAATAAGATTTAAAAAAAATGTCGCCGCACACTCACGACTAAATTCACGAGTGTGTGGCGACTATACATCAAAGACTTTAGCCCATAATCTTTTATAATGCTATACCGCAGCAAAACCTCTTTCTAAATCTTCAATGATATCATCAATATGCTCTGTTCCAATTGATAAACGTATTGTATTTCTCTTAATTCCCTGCTCAAGTAGCTCTTCGTCAGATAACTGTGAATGAGTTGTAGATGCTGGATGAATAACAAGACTCTTAACATCTGCAACATTAGCAAGAAGTGAGAATATCTTAAGGTTATCTATAAATGCCCATGCCTCATCCTGTCCGCCTTTAATCTCAAATGTAAATATAGAAGCTCCGCCATTTGGGAAGTACTTTCTGTACAAGGCATGATTTGGATGTTCAGGAAGTGAAGGATGATTTACCTTTTCTACCTTAGGGTGATTGCTTAAGTACTCAACAACTTTTTTAGTATTTTCAGCATGTCTTTCAAGTCTTAAAGATAGAGTCTCAATTCCCTGTAATAATAAGAAAGCATTAAATGGTGAAATTGAAGCTCCTGTATCTCTTAAAAGAATTGCTCTTATGTATGTAACAAAAGCTGCTGGTCCAACTGCATCATAGAATGATACTCCATGATAACTTGGATTTGCTTCAGCAATATTAGGATACTTGCCGCTTTCTCTCCAGTTAAACTTTCCAGATTCAATAATAACACCACCAAGTGTTGTTCCGTGTCCTCCAATAAACTTAGTTGCAGAATGAACTACTATATCTGCACCATGTTCAAATGGTTTGAACAAATATGGTGTTCCAAATGTATTATCAACAACAAGAGGTATGCCATTTTCATGGGCAATCTCAGCTATTGCATCAATATCAGGTATATCACTATTAGGATTACCTAAAGTCTCAAGATAAATAGCTCTTGTATTTTCTTTTATTGCTGACTTTATCTCATCTAAATTGTGAGCATCAATAAATGTTGTCTCAACTCCATACTGTGGAAGTGTATGTGATAAAAGATTGTAACTCCCTCCATAAATAGTCTTCTGTGCAACAATGTGTCCACCATTAGCTGCAAGGGCTTCTATTGTATATGTAATAGCTGCTGCACCTGATGCAACTGCAAGAGCTGCACTTCCGCCTTCAAGTGCCGCAATTCTTCTTTCCAATACATCCTGAGTTGTATTAGTTAATCTTCCATATATGTTACCTGCATCAGCAAGTCCAAAACGATCTGCTGCATGTTTGCTGTTATGAAATACATATGATGTTGTCTGGTAAATAGGTACTGCTCTTGAATCCGTAGTTGGATCTGCCTCCTCCTGTCCTACGTGTATCTGTAATGTTTCAAATCTGTAATTACTCATATTAATTTCCCCCTTCTAATTTTTTTTCTGGATTTTTACTATAATAATCATTTAGTGCTGACTGAATTGCTTCCTCCGCAAGGACTGAACAATGCATCTTATGTGCTGGAAGTCCGTCAAGTGCCTCAGCAACTGCTTTATTAGTTAATGTCATAGCTTCTGAAACCGGTTTGCCTTTGATTAATTCTGTTGCCATGGAACTTGAAGCAATAGCACTTCCACATCCAAAGGTTTCAAACTTAACATCTTTTACTATATCGTCCTCTATCTTAAGATATATCTTCATTATATCTCCACACTTTGCGTTTCCTACTTCACCTACACCATCTGCATCTTCAATAATACCAACATTTCTTGGATTAAGAAAATGATCCATAACTTTATCACTATATAATGCCATTAGTATCCCTCCATCTATAATATGTATTCTCTTTCACCATTTACAAGTTCTCTCCATACTGGTGAAAATCCTCTAAGGTACTCTACAACTTCTTTTACATCTTTTATAATTGTTTCAATTTCATCATCTGTTACTTCTTCATTAATACTTAATCTTAATGAACCATGTGCAACATCATGAACTCTTCCAATTGCAAGTAAAACATGGCTTGGATCAAGTGAACCAGATGTACATGCACTTCCTGAAGAAGCCTGAATTCCTTTATTATCAAGTAAAAGAAGCAGTGACTCTCCTTCTATTCCTTCAAAGCAGAAGTTTACATTGCTAGGTAATCTGTTCTTATCATCACCATTAAGAGCTGAATGAGGAATTTCCTTAAGACCTTCAATAAGTCTGTCTCTTTTCTTGCTTAATATTTCCTTATGCTCATCTATACGAGAAGCTGCATCCTTAAGAGCTGCTGCCATGGAAACAATTCCTGGTACATTCTCTGTTCCTGCACGCTTTCCTTTTTCCTGAGCACCACCTTCAATTATATTAGTTAAAGCAATTCCCTTCTTGGCATATAAGAAACCAACGCCCTTAGGTCCATTAAACTTATGAGATGATGCAGAAAGCATATCTATATTATCCTTTTCAACATCTATATGTAAATGTCCTGCTGCCTGTACTGCATCTGTATGGAACAAGACACCATGTTTTCTACAGATTGCGCCGATTTCCCTTATAGGCTGTATGGTACCTATCTCGTTATTAGCAAACATTATAGTAACAAGACAAGTATCTTCTCTTATTGCTGCTTCTAATTCTTCTGGGACTACAAGTCCGTTCTCATGAACATCTAAAAGTGTAATATCAAAACCTTCTTTTTCTAACTTATTCAAGGTATGTAATACGGCATGATGTTCAAATGCTGAAGAGATAATGTGTTTCTTACCTTTCTTCTCTCCTAGTCTCGCTGCTGATATAATTGCCTGATTATCAGCTTCACTTCCACCTGATGTGAAATAAATCTCTTTAAAATTTGCATTAATTACACTTGCAACATCAACCCTTGCATCCTCCAAAATCTTCTTTGCCTTCTGACCAGTTGAATGTAAACTTGATGGATTGCCATATACTTCTCTTACAGTATTAATTAATGTGTTTATTGCTAACTCACTCATCTTTGTAGTAGCGGCGTTATCTGCATATATCATAGTATCTTCCCCCTTCGTTGTGTTCTTGATGTTTTATATTATATTCCTATTTACCTACCATGTCAATAGGTTTTTTTAAAAAATTTTTATTTTTTTAATACCTGGTTCGTAAACTGTTCCAGCAAACCATATATTACCTGTATCCATAATATTGTTTTGTCGAGTTTCTCGATGTAATTTTGTCGAGTGACTTGACAATATTATATTTCTTTTATATAATAGTATCGAGGTGATATATATGGCTATACCAGTTAATATTGAAGATTTGATAAATAGACGGGTTGTTGAATCTACAAGAATTGAATTCAAAAGTGACTTCAATCCAAATCCAATAATACATTCAATTTGTGCTTTTGCAAATGACATTGACAATCTTGGTGGAGGATATATAATTATTGGAGTTGAAGAAAAAGATGGTTCTCCAATATTTCCTGTAAAAGGTATAGATAAAAACCGTATAGACAGTATTCTTAAAGAGCTTGTTGGTTACTGTCACTGTATAGAACCACTGTACAATCCAGTAGTTGAGCCCATTCTATTTCAAGACGTATATGTAATTGTCCTATGGGTACCTGGCGGTTATGGACGACCTTATAAAGCTTCAAAAGATGTTTTCGGAAAGGAAGCATCAAAAGCAAGCAAATATTACTATATTCGTAAATTTAGCAGTACAATTATAGCATCTCCAGAAGAAGAAAAGGAACTTTTCTATATCTCTACAGATATTCCTTTCGATGATCGTCCAAATCTTGCTGCAGATATCGATGATTTGGATATAGAGCTTATGCGTAAGCACTTAAAGGAAATAAATAGTGGTTTGTATGAACGAGCAAAAAAAATGACTACATTAGAAGTTGCAACTGATATGCAATTAATCTCAGGTCCTTCAGAACGTATAAAACCACTCAATGTTGGTATACTTATGTTTTCAGAACAGCCCGAGAAATATTTTCGTTATGCATATATAGAAGTTGTTGATATTCCTGACCCTACTGGTTCCTATATCAACGAACAATTTTTTACAGGACCTATCCAAAGACAATTAAAAGATGCTCTTGCTTATATAAAAAATTATACTATTAAAGATGTCATAATTAAAGACAAAAATAAAGCTGAAGCTGATAAGATATATAACTATCCGTATGTAGCCATAGAAGAAATTCTATCTAACGCTGTTTATCACCGTTCATACCAGATAAACGAACCAATTACGGTAAGAATAACTCCAGAAAGTATTGAAATTACTAGTTTTCCTGGATTTGACAGAAGTATCTCAAATGAAAGTATAGCAAATTATTCTATACGAGCAAGAGTATATCGTAATCGAAGAATAGGCGATTATCTTAAAGAATTAGGACTAATTGAAGGAAGAAATACTGGCTTTCCTAATGCTATAAAAGCTCTTAAAGAGAACGGTTCTGATCTTTTAAAATTTGATATGGATGAAAACAGAACCTATCTCTCAGTAACTATACCTATTCATAATTATTTCAATAAAGCAAAAAAATCTTCTAATAAAAATGATGCTTATGAAAAGAAGATTTTAGCTTCCTTAAAAAACAAACCTCTTAATTTGACTGAGCTTGCATCTTCTATGGGTTATAAAGGTATAACTGCAAAACTTAAAAGAACAGTTAATGAGATGATAATGAAAGGTACTATCGAAAGAACCATTGCAGATAATAATACAACAAAACTTAAGATCAAATAAAAAATGACCTGTGAATATCACTCACAGGTCTTATAACGTCTATACTATAAAGGTTTTAAAATCCTCCGTATCAGAACATACGTTGCCGTCATTTGCTTCTTTTTGAATATAAAATAGTTGTTCCTAGAGAAACTGTTCCATCAGATGCAAACACTTTGGTACCCAAGGTCTCAATTTTATACAAAATGCAGACTAATGTTATACATATTCTGCATTAACTAATTGTATTACAGTATTTCTATAGAAATCCCATCATCTATTATTTTAAGATATGAAACAAATGCATTATATGAGTCATCTTCTGTTTTCCAATAATAAACATTGATAAAATCATTTACCAATGTGACGAGCAGTTAGTTGTATACTTTATATTATATATTTTAAAAATATAACGATAGTTATCAACTAATTACCATTTTAGTTGTACTTTCACGGTAATCTATATAAATATGATATCTATCATTATCATCCTTCCAATAATACAAATGGTTTTCCCTGCTATATGTATCTTCATAAATATGCTCGCCTATCCAATTATAAAGTTCATAATCATTTCTTACTTCATAATTATTTACTCCAACCTTATTGCAAAATTTTTTTATTAATTCAAACTGATAAGAATATGTCTCGCATATTGCATATAATAAATTATCTTTATCTTTAATATTTCCTCTTGCATCATAATCATATGTACAATGTTCTTTATAATTACTATCTACAACTGCTATTACATCTCCAAGGCAGTTCTTTACATAGTAATAATTATTGCCTTCATACATAAATCCTATTAACTTGGAAAATTTAATATAATTCCCATACCTACAAGTAGTTCTATTACAGTAAAGAATATTGCTACGAATATATATGCATAAAATAATAATTCAATTAACTCTGCTTTGTGTTCTGATAAAAAGCATACCTGTTTATCATCGTCAAACACAATATCAATCTTATCTCCCACTTTAAATCTTCTAAATAGTGGTACCGATAAACACTCCAACTTATATTCCTGTCCATCAATAAAAAACTTAACCTTGGCACATTTTCCGACAATTAATTTCCCCACAAAAATACCTAAACTTTCTGTTTTTGTAAGAGTTTCATATACCTCTGCACTTGTACTTTTTGTACATCTCTTTCGTAAAATACTTTTCTTATGTGTTATGCGATAGCATAAAATTGCGTGAATAATTCCTAAGATAATCATAACGCCAAAACCGCCCATAAGAACTAACTTCGCACTATTCATAAATGATTTCCCCTTTCTTAACCTGACTGATTAATTATAATCATTATAATGCCTACTATTATAAATATACTAAAGTGAAACACAAGATACAATTGTCCACCCTTGGAAACGCCTTCATTCTTTAAACCTTTTTTATCAAAACATTTAGTATAATCATCTTCATTATATAATACAACATCATATCTTCCTTTGTATTTATTTGAAAAAAGTAATATAACATAGACATATTCAGAGTTTTTCCAAAACGACGTGGACGCACTATTAATGTAGCTGTATATTTTGTTTCCCACCAGTCTCTTATAAATCCAGTTTTATCAATATAAAATATGTCATTTTCTCTTAACCATGCATAATCCTGAATTCCAATAGAAACACTATTCATACAAAAACTCCGCCATCCACAATCCTATTCACTCTCATTATACTTTAAAATTCTGCCATTATCAACCTTCTCCTTTTATTTTCAAAAAAAGTATAGTATAATGTAAAAAGAAATGCCGTTACTATCTATATTTATAGTAACAAACCATTAAACAGAAAGAGTGAAGTTTTATTTATGAACAGCAAAGTATTAAGAGTATTAGAATATAATAAAATTATAGAGCAGCTTGTAACACATGCAACTTCTGAACTTGGAAAAGAATACTGTAAGAAGCTTGAACCATCTTCAGATATTAATGAGATTACAATGTGGCAGCAGGAAACAAAGGATGCCCTTACACAATTATATAAAAAAGGAAGCCTCTCATTTTCAGGGGTTAAAGATATACGAGGACTGCTTATGTCACTTGACATAGGTAAAGCCTTAAATACAACAGAACTTCTTAGCATATCAGCCATGCTTAATGTATGTCTTCGTGCAAAATCCTATTCAAAGGAAAAGGATAATCCTTCTTCCGAGGAAACAACTGATTCATTAAGTGAAAGATTCAGCCTTCTTGAACCACTTTCACCACTTAATAATGAGATAAAACGTTGCATTATATCTGAAGATACAATAAGTGATGATGCTTCACCAGAGTTAAAAAATATAAGACGTTCCATGAAGATAACAAATGACAGAATACATGAACATCTTACAAATCTTATAAACTCACAGGGTTCAAAAAATATTTTGCAGGATAACATAATTACCATGCGTAATGGCAGATACTGTATTCCTGTAAAGGCAGAACATAAAAATACTATACAGGGGATGGTGCATGACCAGTCATCATCAGGTTCTACATTCTTTATAGAACCTGCAACAGTTGTAAAGTATAACAACGAACTCTCTGAACTATACTCAAAGGAACAGACTGAGATAGAGAAGATACTTGCAACTTTAAGCAACATGACAGCTGAATATAAAGACATATTAAAAAGCAATATGTACCTGCTTTCAGAACTTGATTTTATATTTGCCAAAGCTGCACTTGCAAAGGACATGAAAGCCTCAATACCAGACCTTAACACCAATAAGGTTATAAATATAAAGAAGGGAAGACACCCTCTTATTAATCCTAAAAATGTAGTTCCTATAGATATTAAGATTGGAAATGATTATAATCAGCTTATTATAACAGGACCAAATACAGGTGGAAAGACTGTATCCCTTAAAACAGCAGGTCTTCTTACACTTATGGGACAGTCAGGACTTCATATACCAGCACAGGATAACTCAGAGATTGCCATATTTGATGAAATCTATGCAGATATAGGTGATGAGCAGAGTATAGAACAAAGTCTTAGTACATTTTCATCACATATGACTAATACTATATCCATACTTGAAAATGTAACAGACAATTCATTTGTTCTCTTTGACGAACTTGGTGCAGGAACTGACCCTACAGAAGGTGCTGCCCTTGCCATGTCCATACTCTCATATCTTCATAATCTTGGAGTTACAACAATGGCAACAACACACTACAGCGAGATAAAGATATTTGCCCTTGAAACAAAGGGAATTGAAAATGCCTGCTGCGAGTTTGATGTTAATACACTTCGTCCAACGTACCGTCTGCTTATCGGTATCCCTGGAAAAAGTAATGCATTTGCAATATCAGGGAAATTAGGACTTCCTGAGCATATAATTGATAAGGCAAAAACATACATTGATGGTTCTCAGAAAAAATTTGAAGATGTAATAACTGAACTTGAAACAAGCAGATTAAGCATAGAAAACGAAAGACAACAGTTAAAAATGCAGCTTGAAGAAGCAGAAAAATTAAAAGCCGAATATCAGCAGAAGACAAAAAAACTTGATGATCAGAAACAAAAGATTATTGAAAAAGCAAAAGATGATGCTACTGCCCTTTTACAGGAAGCAAAGGATTATGCTGATGAAACCATAAGAACCTATAATAAATTAAAGTCTTCATCAGGCAATATTAAAGATATGGAAAATGCCCGCAGTAACATTAATAAGAAACTTAAGGAAAACCAGCCAAAGAATAATACTTTAAAGGCTCCTGTTAAACAGCATAAACCAAAGGACTTTAAACTTGGAGACACTGTAAAGATTCTTTCCATGGGCTGCACAGGTTCCGTAACTTCTCTTCCTAACAGCAAAGGAGAACTTACTGTACAGGCAGGAATATTTAACACAAGAGTCAATATTTCTGATCTTGTAATAGTTGATGAAGAAGTTATAACAAGTAATACATTTAAGAAAACAAGCGGCGGAAAGATTAAGATGTCCAAGTCATCTAACATAAGTACGGAAATCAATGTTATAGGAAAAACCGTAGATGAAGCACTTTCAATAGTTGAAAAATACTTAGATGATGCATATCTTGCACATCTTCCACAGGTCCGCATTATCCATGGACGTGGAACAGGTGCCTTAAGAAATGCCATTGCTCAGAAGCTTAAGAAAACAAAGTACGTAAAAGAATTCCATGCAGGAGCATTTGGAGAAGGTGACATGGGTGTCACTGTTGTTATATTTAAATAAAAACAACCCAGTGGATTTAAAACCACTGGGTTATTCTATATTTTTTATTCAGCAACAATATTGCCATTGCTGTAGTAATAAGTTCCGATACCGAACTTATAATTTCTTCCGTTATTGCTGTCCCAGTTATTATTGCCCTCGTTAAAGCATGCTGTAATGGATATATGGATTGCTGAAACCATTATAGTATATAGTAACTGCATTTTTAACAGCAGCATCCTTTACTTCGTAATCAAATGAATATGAAGCCTCTCCATTCTTTGCAACAAACTTTGCATCAACTGTGTAAGTACCTGCCTTAGCTGGTGTCCATGCAAATCTTGTCTAACATATTAAATGTTTTTAAATTTCCTATAATTTCCAATTATATTTAAAATTGTAAAAATTTCATTGAATTTTATTTTTATTATAAGTATAATGTATGTATTAGGATAACCATTTTCAAAAGGAAGTGAGCAAAATTGAGAAAAAAACTGCCAATTGGCATACAGGGATTCGAAAAAATAAGAACAGACAATTTTTTATATGTTGATAAAACAGCATACGTATACCAGTTAGTTCACAATAATGTACCATATTTTTTTAGCAGACCAAGACGATTTGGTAAAAGCTTATTGCTTTCAACAATCAGATATTATTTTGAAGGCAGAAAAGACCTTTTTAAAGGACTTGCCATTGAAAAATTAGAAGAACAAAACAAGGATGCATGGCAGCCACATCCTGTATTTTATTTTGATTTTAATGGTGAAAACTATAAAAATGCTGACGCATTGCAAAGAAAGATCTCATTTATGCTTAATGAATGGGAAAATGAATACAATATTGCTAGTAATAATAATACATTAAGTGAACGTTTTCAAATACTGATTAAACAAGCTTATAAAAAATCAGGTTGCAGATGCGTTATACTTGTTGATGAATATGATAAGCCACTTTTGGATGTTATTGAAAATGAAGAATTAACCGAACATAACAAAGAAATATTTAAAGGTTTCTTTAGTACATTAAAAAGCCATG
This sequence comes from Lachnospiraceae bacterium, assembly GCA_024691145.1. GTDB lineage: Bacteria > Bacillota > Clostridia > Lachnospirales > Lachnospiraceae > JAILNW01. The sequence continues at coordinate 613 of JAILNW010000266.1, read as the reverse complement.
ATGAATATATACAATTCATATTTATAACTGGAGTATCAAAGTTTCATAAAGTAAGTATATTTAGTGATTTGAATCAGTTAAAAGACATCTCCCTTACAAAGCAATATGCTTCTTTGTGTGGAATAACAGATGCTGAAATACATGAATACTTCGAACAGGAAGTTTTAGAACTAGCTGAAGAGCAAAATAAATCAAAAGAAGAATGTTTATCAGAATTAAAAAACATGTATGATGGTTATAGATTTCATCAATCAGGACCAGGGGTTTATAATCCATACAGTTTGCTAAGTGCTTTTGCCGATAAAGAATTCGGCTCATTTTGGTTTGAAACAGGAACACCAACATTTCTTGTTAAACTTCTGAAAACTTCAGACTTTGATATTAAAAGACTTAACAATAAAACTATTTATGCGGATGAGAAAACTTTAAAAGATTACAGTGGGGATAGTCGCAATATTGTTCCCCTGCTTTATCAAACAGGATATCTTACAATAGCAGATTATGATCCTGTTCCCAAAGAATATACATTAGCATTTCCTAATGATGAAGTGAAATATAGTTTTATAGAGAAGCTTATTCCTGAATTTGTTTCTGATTATGGTTCTAGTTCAGG
>JAILNW010000219.1 GCA_024691145.1 Lachnospiraceae bacterium | reverse complement strand
TAATCTTTTTCTTCTATTGCATTTTTAATACTTTCTTCATCAACTTCTTTGCTGAGTGTAATAACAGCCTCATTATTTTCATGTGATGCTTCGCAATTTTCTATTCCATCAATTGCAAGCAGTGCCTTATTTACTGAATTTTCACAGTGGCTGCACATCATTCCTTCGATTTTTACTTTTTTTGTCATAGTTTTAACCTCCGATTTTTCTTGTATTATGTCTGTTATCTGGTTGTTTTTCTTTGTATATCTGAACATATTAAGTCTTAAAGCATTCATGCACACAGTAAAACTTGATATGGACATGGCAGCTGCTCCCCACATTGGATTCATATGGATATTCTTATAAAGTCCTGCTGCCATAGGTATAAGTATAATGTTATATGCAAATGCCCAGAAAAGATTTTCATAAATATTTCTTAGTATGGCCTTTGAAAGTCTTATGGCATCATAAGCATCAGTTAGATTAGAGTTAACAAGCACAATTCCTGCACTTTCTATTGCAACATCAGTTCCACAACCTATTGCAATTCCTGTATCAGCAACAGTAAGAGCAACAGCGTCATTAATGCCATCGCCGACCATTGTTACTTTTCCTGTTTTCTTTAGTTCCTTTATGGCATCTTGTTTTCCCTCTGGCAGTACATTAGCATAAACTTTATCAATTCCAGCCTGTTTTGCAATGTATGACGCTGTTCTTTCATTATCTCCCGTAATCATAACAACTTCCATATTCATCTTCTTAAGAAGACTTACTGCCTCTATCGAATCTTCCTTCAATACATCAGCTATACCTATAATTCCAAGAAGTTTGTTATTTTTAATCAAATATACAGGTGTCATACCTTTATCTGCCATATTGTCTGCAATCTTAACAGCATCTTCACTAATATCACTGAATCTTTTAACATAATAAAATGATCCTGCATAGATATTATCTTTATCAATAACTGCCCTTATGCCATTTCCTGCTTCAACAGTAAACTCGTTGGTTTCTAAAGCCTCAATCCCCATTTCTTCTCCCTTTGTAACAATAGCCTTTGCAAGAGGGTGTTCTGACTTTATTTCCAGACTATAAGCAAGTTTCATAAGTTCATTTTCATCATTTACTGCATAAATCTCAGAAACCTCTGGTTTGCCCTTTGTAATTGTACCTGTTTTGTCTAAAGCTATAACCTTGGTTTTTCCTGCATTTTCAATTATATCACTGCTTTTAAATAATATGCCTCCTCTTGCTCCTTTCCCATTACCTGCCATTATGGCAACTGGTGTTGCCAGACCTAAAGCACATGGGCATGATACAACAAGCACACTTATGGCTCTTTCTAAAGCAAATACCATATCCTTTCCATTAAGAATCCATATGATAAATACAATTACAGCTATTGATATTACAGAAGGTACAAATACCGAAGATACCTTATCAGCAATCTTTGCTATAGGCGGTTTTGTTGATGCTGCCTTTGTAACCATCTGTATTATTTTTGAAAATGCAGTATCATCTCCCACTTTTTTTGCCTTCATTTTAATATATCCAGAAAGATTCATTGTCGCTGAACTTACGCTGTCCCCTTTACTTTTATCTACAGGTATTGATTCCCCTGTAAGGGCTGATTCATCCACAACACAGCTTCCTTCCACTATTATACCATCTGCCGGTATTACTTCTCCTGATTTTACTATACAGATATCATCTGTAACAACTTCACTTATAGGAAGAATCACTTCTTTTCCATTACGCAGTACATTTGCTTTCTTGGGATTCATCTTCATAAGTTCCTTTATGGCATCTGTTGTTTTTCCCTTTGAAATGGCTTCAAGAAGTTTTCCTACTGTTATAAGGGTTGGTATCATTGCAGCTGTTTCAAAGTAAAGGTTATTATGATACATATCCATAAGCATATCATTTTCTTTGCCTAAAGCAATCATATATGTCATATTGTATGTAACATAAAGTGACCATAGAAATGAAACCACTGAACCAAGTGTTACAAGAGTATCCATGTTGGGTGTTTTATTAAGTATAGCCCTTGTTCCTGATTTAAAAAATGCACTATTAATCATCATTACGATAATTGCTAAAAGCATCTGTGTAATAGCAAGACCAATATAATTATCATTTAATAATATTGGCAGTCTGAATCCCAGCATATTGTGTCCCATAGTTATATACATAATTAATATTAAAAATATAGCAGAGGTCAATAATCTTTTAATAAGTTTACTTACCTCACTTTCTGCCAGATTCCTGTCATTATCATTTTTTTCATTAATGCCACTGCCCACAGGCATAGCTTCATACCCTGCTTTTTTTACGGAATTAATAACATCTTCTATATTACACTCTCCCTGGACCTCCATTGAATTAGTAAGAAGAGAAACTTCAACACTCTGAACACCTTCAACTTTACACACTGCCTTTTCAACATGTGAAACACAGGCAGCACAGCTCATTCCCTTTACATCATACTTCATATAGCACCTCTCTCCTGTGATTGTTATATTTTTCACATTCTTATCTTATATTATAATGTCTGTCTTAACGCTTGTCAAGACAGACAAAAACCGAGCAAACATTTTTACTCGGCTTTATCTTATGATCTATTTTCAAAATACTCCCTGATACTTTGAAATGAAACTAAGTGTATTTACTGTCCCTCAACAGATTTCTTTTCCCACTTAGCATAAAATGTCGTGTCTTTGTTGATTGTATGTTTTGGATTATATTCAGTAGCATAAGTTTCATCTGTATACCATCCCAAGAATTTGTATCCGTCTTTCTTGGCATTAGGAAGTTTTCCAAACTGTTCGCCCTTTGCATATACATATGTTGAATATGATACGTCTCCTCCTAATGTTTCAAGTTTAAGTGTGCATCTTAATGTTTCTTCTTTTTCTTTAATTACAACATCTTTCACCACCTGTGTTGCATAGTTAAGAACACACCATCCCTCAATGCCATCATATACAGTTTTTCCCCACTTATACTCTTCACCTTCTATAATGTCTGTTACTTCAATTGTCGTTCCGGCTTCAATATAACCTATTTTGTTATATCCTGTTCCAGCACCATCTCTTAAATTGACACCATCTTCATTGTCAATTGTCCACTGATTAGTCGCTTCCTGTACAGTTGTCTCATTAGCTGCTGCTTTTTCCTTAGGATATTTATAATTTAGTGATTCTGGATTAGTATTAATTGTTTCTGTTGGTGAATATGCAAGTGCAAAATGAAGATGTACACATTCGCTCCTTCCTGATGAGCCCATGATACCGATTACCTCACCTTCTTCGACTTTCTGACCATTCTCTACTGTTACACTTCCATATTTTAAATTTTCGTACATTGCATAAGTTCCGTCTTCATGCTCAATACGAACATAGTTTCCAAGTCCATTATTGCAACAATATTCTGGATAATTGTCAATATGCTCACATGCTGTTGACTCTGCTGCAGAAACAATTCCGCCTCTTGCAGCAACTACTTCTGCATCCGTTTTGTCGCTTATAATATCTATACCGCTGTTACCCTCTCCATAATAATTAAGAATTTCATGACTCGATGGTACGGGCCATCTGTAAACTACATCCGTTTCGGGTGTGCTTGCTTTTGTATTAACACCTTGAGTCTCTATCAAAACGAAACTTAGTAACATTGCCAGGACTGTTAACTTTGATTTACCCTTCCTTTTCATAAAAGTCACCTTCTCCTTATAACATGCACTGTTATCATGTTCCAAAGACAGGCCTTACACAAAAAAATGGTTAATCAATTACTTTCCACTAATAATAGACTAACCAATCAATTGCAACTGGCTGCCATGTTTTTGTTAAAACGAAGACCCTATAGCTTTGCGTCACAGATTTTCACCTGCTTTGCCTTAATAATTTAATAAAAACACCTTATGTTTTTCATATATTAATCATATCATTTTTGGTTATAAATGTCAATAATCCCCAAGTGATTTTGGCATAGTATATTTATCCTATTTATTATTTCCAATATTTGCCGACAAGTCACAAAGCCTTATTTTATAGGCTCATCGTCAATCTGTCCATTAAATATAGCTCCGTTAAAATCACTTATTTCTTGTCATATATTGATACATACTCAAAAACTTTATAGGTCTTTTTTACCATTTTAACATGTATTTATTTACAATATTCAATATGCTCATATTTTGTTTATCTTATGCATGAAAAATAAAAAAGAGATACCATCTCTGATATCTCTTACTCATCAAACTCCACTGATACATAGTATCCTCTGTCAGTCTGCTTTACTTCTTTTACTATTCCTTTAGTAGACTTAATTCTGTTGTTAAAAGGAAAATTAGCAGACATAGCAACTGCCGGCATAATTGTGTAATAATATGAAGTAGGAAGAACACCTTCCCTTATCTCTACTTCATCTCCAGCCTTAACAAGGCCATGTCTTTCCATCTTAAAATCCTCAATTCTCATCTTAACGCCTCTCTAAATATGGAGTAGACGGGAATCGAACCCGTGTCCAAAGTACCTTCCATCGTACTTCTACAAGCTTAGCTGATTCTTTGACATTCCCTCCATCAGGCTTAAAACAGCATAATCCTGACTTTAGTAGCTTCATAATACGCCCATATGCTCAAAGCTTTGCATAAGTCGTTTCCTACAAGGTCGATGCCTGGCTCCTAAGGTGTAGGTGCCCTAGGTCAGACAAGCTGCAACTAGGCAGCTAATGCAAAATTATCTTCTGCGTTTATATTTAATTTGAGTTTTGACGCATCATCCTGCGGCTTGCTTCTCCAATTTCCATTACCCTGTCGAAACCTTTACTACCCCCTAATATACAACATTAGTATATTACTAATCTCTAATATGATACAACTTTATTTTCCATAAGTCAAGCATAAAATATATTTTTTTAAAATCTTTTAATTTTAAGTTCACCCACAATATTTACATATTCACTGCAAATATCATAACCTCTGTGGTTTCTTCTGTCATAATCAGTTGAATCGTTATAAGTTATTCCTGTTATTCCTCTGTTACCAAGAACCCCCTGGAATTCGCCCCATCTGGCAGATTTGACACTTACAAGGCCGTCATTTGCTCCATCTGAAATCAGTGTAATAAGATGGCTTAGTGCATATTTGCCTCTGCCAAAAATACTCTTCATCACTGTACTGTAACTCTGATAATAAATTCCTTCTTTGTCCTTTATTACTTCATTAAATTTATCCTGTGATTTCTTTGTTAACTGCTTAAGGCAGGTGTAAACTTCAGGATATATCTCTCCTCTTTCCTGGCACTTTTTAGTAAGATACCTTGTCCAGGACTTAATTATACCACCAGGCATATGAAAAAGTATATTACTCATAACCATTCCTCTATGAGGAGTATTAATTGTTGTAAGGGATGCCACATATTCTTCAATTCCATACATGGCAATAGCATATCTTGCATCAAGACCACCCTTTCCATGAGCTATTATATTAACCTTTTTACAGCCTGTTTCATTAATAATCTCAAGAATTCTGTTTTTTATAAGTGTTGCATTATCATTGATAGTCCCAAAGGATCTGTCATGACAATACTGAATTGTAGCTCCATTTTCAAGAAGAACAAATGGTATTCTGCCCCAGTAATTAAAAAATCTTAAATCTCTGAAACTTATACCAGATACAAGTAACAGTGGGTACTTTGTTTTACATGCATCTGTTCTTATAACCACATTTTCCATAAGTTGCTGCTGATATGAATAATCAAACTCATCATAAACATTTTTACATATGCTAAGCATAACAAAAAGATTTACAATTGGCACAAAAGTCAGAAAAAAATAAATAGTCTTTTTCTTTGCTGTATAATGTGTCGTTGTTAAAAGTATTCTTATCATTCCATTTAATGTAAGTAATGTTAAAATAATCATGGAATATATTATGCTTTCCGCAACCAGTCTGTCATCTATACCAAGTTTTAAAACATTATCATACACAGTAAGAAGTAATATGCTTTGTACAATTATTGCATATATACTGCAATAGAGAATTATTATTCCCCCTCGCATAATAACAAGTGACTGTGAAATCTCCTTATTTTCTGTATATGGAAATATATTAAGTCTGGCATAGGTATATATTATTCCCATAATCATCACAATATAAAGCAATGTATAAGATTCTGCGGTTATATGCTCTCCTATGGTTACTTTTATTATTGCAAGCAATGTTATTATATTTGGATAAATAATCATATACACTGCCAGAAAATATCTGTTAATTATATTAATTCTTTCTGTTACATCTAATAATACTCCCACAATTATTACAAAAAGCAAAATAATTGCTACAATCATTACCATCGTTAATAGTTCCTCTCGTTGTTATCATCCGTTGCCTATATAAATTGCTCCATAAAGATTAAACATTATTGCAAAAATTCCTAAGAAATATTCCCATCTTTTAAGTCTCTTATTATTCTTGCTTAGCATTATATATAACAAAGCATATGGTATCATGTCAACTGTATATCTTGCACCAAACTGCCAGCCTCCAAGTGTTTTATGCATGCATAAACATAAAAGATTTACTACAGTAAGTGATGCCAGGATTATTCTTATAAGGTCAAATGACTTATTTTTAATATTTATTACTATATATATCATAGCTACTAAGAATAATGGGTTTGCTATATAGAACAAAAATCCATTAAATCTTGGAATGTCAATTTTAAAGGCTTTATCAATTGTAATTCCTCTGAATATAAGATTTTTTAAATTATCCCATAGATAAACTATATTAAACTGTCCATATTGTGACTCTGTAAACTCAGGAAGATAATTATGTCCAAACTCAAATGGGCTGTCAAATCTTACATAGTTGTACCACATATATACAATTGCAACCACTAAAGGTGCAATAAAACTCTTACCCTGGCCTTTAATTATGATTTTTACAAAGCTCTCCTTATCATCCTTTGCTTCTTTTTTATCCTTCAGATAATACCATACAAAAAGCACTATAAAATAAAGAGCACTAAATGGTCTGCAGCCCACTGCACATGCTATTAAAAAGTAAGAAAGTTTTCTTCTGTCATTAAGCATGCATAACAATGCTCCAAGGCAAAGTATCATATTAACAAGTTGTGCCTGAAACCAAACACCTCCCATAGTTGCCATCCAAAGCATGTTACAGCCAAGTACAACAACCACGGCTAAAAATGATGCTTCCTCTTCTTTGTAATTAAAGAATCTTATAATCTTATAAGCAAGTACAATTGCCACTATAACATACATAATCATAATTAAGTTATTAGGTGCATTAAGCCCGTATATTATAACCCATGGCAACATAAGTACCGATGGAAATGGTGGAAAAGATACAAAATAATCATCTTTATACACCGCAAGTTCAAGCCATGGATAATTCTGTCCAAGACTTACCTTTCCATCAAGCCATGCCTTAGCCTGTATGGCATAACTATCCCATGCATTATGTGAAAATAAGGTTCCTCCAAACAAATCATGTAAAAATATAAAGCCAATTACTACCAGCACAATGGCATATACTATACTGTAATTATATGTTTTAAGCTTGTCTATAAGCTTTTCATCATCATACTTTTTCTTCTTATCCGCCTTTTTATGTGTTTTATTAGACATTACTAAAGTCCTCCAATTGTCTAGTGATAAAGATTAGATACTTTAAAGTTCTTTTCTGCTTCTCTTCTCTGGTCTTTCTTTGCTATATCCTGTCTCTTATCATATAACTTCTTACCTCTTGCAAGACCAATCTCAACCTTCACAAGATTTCCCTTAATATATACCTGAAGTGGTACAAGGGTATATCCCTTCTGGCTTATCTGTCCTGCAATCTTATTAATTTCCTGCTTATGCATAAGCAGTTTCTTAACCCTTAATGGGTCTTTATTAAAAATATTGCCTTTTTCATAAGGACTTATATGCATGTTATAAACAATAACTTCCCCATTTTCGATTCTTATAAATGATTCTTTAATGCTGCACTTCCCCATACGGACAGACTTTACCTCTGTTCCGTGCAGGGAAATACCGGCTTCATACTTTTCATCTATAAAGAAATCGAAGTAAGCTTTTTTGTTATTGGCAATAAGCTTAAAATTCTCCTTACTCATTATCCTCTTCCGAACCTTTCTTCAAAAACTCCTTGCTTCCAAGGCCAAATGTTATCTGTCTTAAAGCAACATCTGCTTCCAACAGTTTTACGCTGATCTTCTGGCCAAGTGTAAACTGTCTGTGGGATACTGTACCCATAAGCATGTATTTTTCTTCTACAAATTCATACTGATCCCAGTCAATATTATCAATTCTTACCATACCTTCAACAGTATTAGGAAGTTCAACAAAGAATCCAAAGCTGTTAACTCCTGATATTACACCATCAAATTCCTGTCCTATAAACTGCTTCATATATACAACTTTCTTAATCTTCTCTACTTCTCTTTCAGCATCGTCAGCTCTTCTTTCGTAGCAGCTTGAAAGTCTGGCAACTTCAGGAAGAATCTTCTCATAGTGTCTCACTCTTCTTTCAGTAAGTTTTCCATTAAGACTTTCCTTTATAATTCTATGTATCTGAAGGTCAGGATATCTTCTTATAGGTGATGTAAAGTGGCAGTAGTACTTTGTAGCAAGACCAAAATGTCCCTCACAATCAGTACTGTACTTAGCCTGCTTCATTGAACGAAGGGTAAGTCTGCTAATAAGCATCTCCTCTGGAGTTCCTTCAATCTTCTCTATAAGTTTCTGAAGTTCCTTGGGATGAATCTCTTCCTTATCACCTTTAATGGCATATCCAAAGTTGTTAATAAATATGCTGAGTTTAAGGATTTTTTCGCTGTCAGGATTCTCATGTGTTCTATATACAAATGGTGTCTCCTTCCAGAAGAAGTCCTCTGCAATTGTTTCATTTGCAATAAGCATAAAGTCTTCTATTATTCGTGTTGCTTTATTTCTTTCATAAGGCTGAATGTCTACAATCTTTCCCTTCTCATCAAGACTAATCTTTGTTTCTGGGAAATCAAAGTCAATTGAGCCTCTTTTCTTTCTCTTTGTTCTAAGTATAAGTGCAAGTTCCTGCATAAGTTTGAACATACCAACAAAATCCTCATACTTTTTGCATGTATCAGGGTCGTCAAACTCAACAATCTTATTAACATCAGTATAAGTCATTCGTCTGTCTACATTAATAAGAGTCTCACTTATTCTATGATCAACAACCACACCCTTCTTATCAATTTTCATAAAGCAGCTAAGGGCAAGTCTGTCTGTTCCTGCATTAAGAGAACATATACCATTAGAAAGCGCGTGCGGAAGCTGTGGTATAACTCTGTCTGCAAGGTAAACTGAAGTTCCTCTCTTTAATGCTTCCTTATCAAGCGGAGAGTTCTCCTTAACATAATGAGTTACGTCTGCTATATGTACTCCAAGTATATAGAATTCTCCATCTCTTGAAATAGTTATGGCATCATCAAGGTCTTTGGCATCCTCTCCATCAATTGTAACAGTAGGAAGATTTCTTATGTCTTCTCTTCCTGTCTTTTCTTCTTCAAGAACAACCTCAGGTATAGACTCAACCTCTTCCATAACCTCATCTGGAAATTCATAAGGTATGCCACAGGCTCTTACAACGGACATAACATCAACACCCGGGTCATTGGCATGTCCTATTATCTCTGTAATTACACCCTCAGGATTACTGTTATCATCACCATAACTTGTAATCTCAACAACTACCTTATGTCCATTAACAGCACCTTTGCTTTTCTTCTTTGGTATATAAATATCTGACTTTATCTTCTTATCATCTGGCACAACAAATCCAAAGTCTCTGCTTGCCTGATACATTCCTACAATCTGAGTAACATTTCTCTTTATGACATAAACAATAACACCCTCTGGATTCTTTGATTCATGTGTAAATGAGTTTATGGTACTGTTATCATCAATTCTTACCTGAACTGTATCTCCGGCAAATGCATCATTTACGTCAGATGCGGAAATAAATATATCATTTTTCATGCCTTCAACCTTTACAAAGCCGAAGCCCCTTGTTGTAGCCATAAATGTTCCGCATACTATGTTAGTTCCTGCTTTTTTAAACTTCTTCTTTCCATTAAGTGTTATCTTACACTCAGCCATAAGTTCATTAATTATATTCATAAATTCAGCCTTATCTTCCTTAGGAACCTGCATTATATCCATAAGTTCCTTCTCATTCATAGGCTTATAGTTTTTATCATATATTAATTCTTCTACTCTGTTTTTTCTCTGTTCATATAATTCCTCTTTATCCATATAATTCCTCCCTTTTTATATTTTATTCCATTTTTTTACAATAACTCTTGTAAAAAAGAACTATTGATTAGTTAAATTCTTCCACTAAACAATAGTTCTTATAAACAATTTAAAAAATCTTCTCAAGTACAAGTGTTAATACTATAAATAATACAGCTAATACTCTTGTAATTATAACAAGTGTTCCTTCAATTGAACGTCCCTTGTTCTTGCCCCAGTATGTTTCTGCTGCTCCACTGATGGCACCAGACAATCCCTGTTGCTTACTTTCCTGAGCAAGTACTACTATTGTCAATGCAATACAAACTATAACGTATAATACTATACAAAAAATTCTTAATCCTGCCATTTTCAATTTTCCACCTAATAATTATAACACCATGCTTTATAACTATTAACTAAAAGTGGAATCTCCTTTCTTAACATAATCAATGTCTAACACAATCAACATTATAATTTTAGCATATTGTAAAACAATATTCAATACAAATTTTTACTTTCTGACTAATAAAGACTGTCCTGTCATTTCTGCTGGCTTAGTAAGTCCCATCATTTCAATAAGAGTAGGTGCGATATCTGCAAGACATCCGCCTTCTTTTAATGTATAATTCTCATCATAGTTAACAAGAATAAATGGAACAGGATTAATTGTATGTGCTGTAAATGGCTCACCTGTTTCATAATCTACAAGCTGTTCAGCGTTACCATGGTCTGCACAGATAAACATCTGTCCATCAACTTCTTTAATAGCTTCTACTGTTTTTCCAACACACTCATCAACTGCCTCAATTGCTTTGATTGCTGCCGCTTCAACACCTGTATGTCCAACCATATCAGGGTTTGCAAAGTTAACAATAATCACATCATATTTCTGTGACTTGATTGCATCTACAAGACCTTCTGCAACTTTATAAGCGCTCATCTCTGGCTGTAAGTCATATGTTGCAACCTTTGGTGAATTAACAAGTAATCTTTCTTCACCTTCGTTAGGCTCCTCAACACCACCATTGAAGAAGAATGTAACATGTGCATACTTCTCTGTCTCTGCTGTTCTAAGCTGCTTAAGGTTATTCTTTGCTAAGAATTCTCCAAATGTATTAGTAATCTCAACTTTATGGAATGCAACAATCTTATTAGGAATTGTTACATCATACTCTGTAAAACATACATAAGTAAGCTTCATAAAGCCTTTCTTTCTTTCAAATCCGCTAAATTCTTCATCGCAGAAAGCTCTCGTTATCTCTCTGGCTCTGTCTGGTCTGAAGTTGAAGAATATAATAGAATCCTTCTCATTAATAGTAGCAACTGGCTTTCCGTCCTCCATAATTACTGTTGGCTGAACAAACTCGTCAGTCTCTTCCTTTTCATATGACTGTGTCACTGCTGTAACTGCGTCTGTTGCAGTTACTCCTTCACCCATAACAAGTGCATTATATGCTCTCTCAACTCTGTCCCATCTGTTATCTCTGTCCATTACATAATATCTTCCTGTTACAGATGCTATCTTACCAACACCAATCTTCTTAATCTCGTCTTCTAATTCCTGAACGAAATCCTTTCCTGAAGTAGGTGCTGTATCTCTTCCGTCTAAAAATGCGTGTACATATACTTTCTCAAGACCATTTCTCTTAGCAAGTTCAAGAAGTCCGTAAAGATGTGTATTATGGCTGTGTACACCACCACTTGATAATAATCCGTATAAATGAAGTGCAGAATCATTCTCCTTGCAGTTTTTAACGGCTTCTAAAAATGCTTCATTCTCGAAGAATACACCATCCTGAATCTCCTTTGTGATTCTTGTTAATTCCTGATATACAATTCTTCCTGCACCCATATTAAGGTGTCCAACTTCTGAATTACCCATCTGTCCATCAGGAAGTCCTACTGCCATGCCACTTGCATACCCCTTTACAAATGGGCATGTAGCCATAAGATTATCAATTACAGGTGTATTAGCTTCAAATACTGCATTAGCCTCTTTTTTCTCATTAAGTCCAAATCCATCAAGGATCATTAATACTGTTGGTTTCTTACTCATAATTATTATCCTCACATTCTATGCTATAAAAGCTTTATTATTAATTTTATTCTTTCTGTCTTCAGCTATCTTAAGCTTGCTTAGTTCACACTCAAGCATAAGAAGCTTTCTGTCGCTGTAAGCCTTCTGAACGCATAATGGTTCTATATCCAGAAAGTCAGCAATATTTCTAGTTAATGCATAATCGCAATCTATCATATATAGTACAACATTGCCAAAAAGGTTTAACACAGAACCTATAAGTGCAATAGTCAATACTATAATAATCTGCTTTGTATGGTCGCCACCGGCTATAACAAAAAATAATACATAAAGTACTGAACAAGCCAAAGCAATATATGCATTACGCAAAAGGGCAGTTGCTTCTGACTGTAACTGTGTCTCTATATTATTATTAATTATATGTTCCCATTCAAAATCTGCTTTTAATCTGCTTTCCTTTCCCTGTGCAGAGTTATGCTGCTTCTCTCTGTCATACTCAACGAGATTACAGTCCACATCTGACTTAACCAGGCTCTCAGAATTAGCATGATGATTTCCAATACTTTCAAGGTTGCACTCAGCCTCTTTATATAATGACTGCTTGCTATAATCCTTTAATTCACAATCAGCATCTCTGAACAACTTCCACTTTTTAAAGTTGCCAAGTGAAAAGAACTTGTCAGCAGAGCTGTTATCAATACTTACATCTTGTGTATTATAAGACATACTTCCATTATTCATAAATACTTCCCCTTTATATTTAAGAATTAGAGTAGAAATCTACACAGTCCTACCTCATACTATAATATCATAAAATTGAATTTTAATTGTATATTTTTTATTAATTAAATATTAATATTTTGTTAACATAATTATATTGTTCTCATGGATTCTCCGCTATATAAGCTGCATCCTTAAATTCTTCCATATCTCCAAATCCATACAAAACACCTATTGAGTCCATGCCACATGCCTTTGCACCTTCTATATCAAATATAGTATCACCAATCATGATACTTTTTGAAATTGCTGTCTCCAAAGATGTTTCATTAAATTTCTCACATCCATATATTATAACATCTTTCTTTGCTGTTCTTTTTATTTCCAAGGATGCCCCTGCCACATAATCAAAATACTGCCTGATGTTAAAGTGTTCAAGTATCATATATGCATATTCTTCAGCCTTTGAAGTTGCCAGCATTATCTTCTTGCCATTATCTTTAAAGAACTTTAAAGTATCTTCTATTCCATCATAAAGCTTATTCTCAAACATGCCTTTTTTCTCATAGCATTCTCTGTAATATACTATTACATCACGTGCTTCTTCAGGTGTAAATCCATAATATTTCTCAAAAGATGCCTGAAGTGGCGGTCCTATAAAGTTAAGTAACTTCCCCCTGTCATTTTCTTTAATACCAACTTTATCTAAGGCATAAATAACAGAATTAACAATTCCTTCTGACGAATCCGTTAATGTGCCATCTAAATCAAACAACAGATACTCATACTTTGATAAATCAATATCCTTTATGGAATTATACACTTTTTTATCCATCTTAAAACCTCGCTAACTTTCTATACTCGACGTTTATTTTA
>JAILNW010000204.1 GCA_024691145.1 Lachnospiraceae bacterium | reverse complement strand
TAGAATAAAGCATGATATCTGTTATCCTTATTATTTGAAAGTTTTACAACATTATCCTCAAATGAATAATCAATATCTTTATCATATTCGACAATTATATCTGTCTCATTATTATCTCTCATGCCAAATAATGGTGTTGCTTCAAGTTTCATATGCTGATTGCCATTCTTAATCTCATACTTTATTATAACAGTATTCTTTCCATACTCAATACATATTGTCTTTTTAATTACTGTATCTAAAATTCTGTAAGTATATATTGCACAAGAATCAAGTTCAAAGCTTTCAAGATACTTGAAACCTTCATAATCATCATCAACTTTTGACTGACAGCTTAAATCATATACTGTATCTCCTAAAGTCACTTTGTCAAATATGTTTGATAAAATATTAATTCTTTCAACAGGCGGATTCAGTGTTGCAACAAGATATCCTGACTGAACATGGCTTAAGTTTCCAATAATTGAAATATTAGAAAATCCTCCAAGACCGTTGCCGATAAACCATTCCCTTTCAGCACCTTCTTCCAAATTACGATAACTTCCTCTGCCAAATCTATAATTAATAGCCATATAGTTTCCTTTCTTTCTGTCAATTTTATAAGTGTATCGATTAGTATTATCTAACTATATATACAATCCCACACTATAAAGTATATCAATTTTTTACTAATTTTTCAATAGATGTAACCATAAAAAAAGGTCAAATTTAACAAAATCTGACCCTTTAAAATCTAATATTAGTTGTTAAGATTACCATGATGACATGGAGGTGTGTCCTGTGTCATAGGTATTATAGTATATCCTTTAGCCTGTAATCCTTCAATAATTGCTGGTAAAGCCTCAACAGTTGTTGTCTTGGCACTTGCATCATGCATAAGTATGTATACACTTTCTTTTGTTCCACAATAATTTAGAACACCATTCTTTATAGATTCAACATCATTAAGTGCCTTCGAAGCATCTGTACTGTCAACATTCCAGTCATAATAATTATATCCATTAGCTTGTACAGACTGTGTTAATGCTGTCATAATACCAGGACAATACTTCTTGCTTATACCATTACTTGAACCACCTGGAAATCTCATAATGTTAGTAGTAACTCCTGTAACATCAAATATGAACTGTTTTATCTTATTAAGATCATCATAAAATGCCGCTTCGCTGGAATAAATAGTCTTATAATCATGTGTATACGAGTGAATAGCTATCGTATTACCTCTTTTAACTATCTCTCTGTAGTAATCATCAATTCCTGTATGATGAATAACAAAGAAAGTTCCCTTTACACCATAATTATCAAGTATATCCAGAATCTTAAGTGTGTTATCAGATGGTCCGTCATCAAATGTAAGATATGCATACTTAGTGCCATCACTAACAACTGGCGCAGGCGTTGGTTCTGGAACCGGCTCTGGCGTAGGCTCCGGTGTTGGCTCTGGCGTAGGCTCTGGTGTTGGTTCTGGTGTTGGTTCCGGTGTTGGTTCTGCTGTAGGTTCAGCAGTTGTTTCTACAGTTGGCTCCTCCTTAGTTTTTTCTGTCTTATCATTCTTCGCTGTCTTCGTTTCTTTTTTAGTTTTTTCTGTGGTTTTTTTCCCGTTTTTTGATGTGCTTTCTGAATGAGCAAATACTTTATTAACAGAGTATCCCATTTCTCCCTTTACAAGGTCAACCAAAAGACATGAAGCAACCACAAGTAATAGTAATGACGAAGATACAAATAATACTTTCTTTATATCTATCTTCTTCCAACTCTTTTTCATATGTTCATTCCCTTTCTTTCTATAGCCAAGTTAGGTTATATGTTGTTAATCTTCGTCTTATGTAACGTAGCCTGTCTTTACGAAAATTTACAAAATATCCCTACATAAATATAATACTACATTTTTCAATATAAAACATAGATTTATAAAAAATAAAATGTATTAAATCACATACAAAAAAGACTGGCATTTTGCCAGTCTAAAAATCAGAATTTTCCTCCTCCACCACCATGACTTATATCATCATTTGAAGAAAATGATGAATCCTGTGAAGAATCATATGATGAATAATCTGAAAAATCAACATCATCATATGATGACATAGACATATAATCCCTGTCATAATACAGCATAGAGTCATCTTTTTCATTAAGCATTCTAGTTGGGCTGTAATCGTTATTATTATTTCCGTAATTTCTTTTATTTACTTTTGGCATTTTGGAACCTATATATTCATTTTCATAAGCCTTTTTTTTCGTGTTAATAATTACTATCGCAATCACTCCCATAGTAATACATATACCAGCAACCACACAAATCAGAATCGTTGTATCAGATTCATTCATATCAGAGGAAAAATCAACTTCTGGTATATCTTCTTCTTCAAGTGCCTCCTTATATTCTCCCAAAGTAATCTCAACCTCTTCAAGAAACTGTTTACAAGAATCATTGTATGCATTACTATTATTATCATTATTTTTAAGATTAGAAATAATATTATCTCCAAAATAGTTAATGGATCTTTCAAAAATATCTATTCCTTTTCCTGTTGTTGAAATATAATATGATCTTAAATCCATGGAAACAAAATATAAGATGCCTGATTTTTCTTCATCATAGCCATATTCATTTAAATCATAATACTCATTGGCAAATTGCTGTGGAGTTCTGTATATCTTTCCTTCATCATTTTTTTTAGGAGGTTCACTTTCAACATATTTGCTAAATGCATTTTCATCAGAAAAATCTCCTAACAAATCTGTATACTCATAAAAGTCCCTGACATACATTCGTGATACAGGCATATTAACTATTACAATATCCATATTGTATTCTGAACTGATTTTTTCTATCTTTTTAGTTAACTCAGCCTCTTGTGCATCCGTAAGAAGATTCTGTCCATCTACAACTTTATTATCATTTGCATAACTTATTGAGCAAAAACATAATGAAAAAATTATACTAATAAATAATACTTTTATATAATTCTTCATAATTGAAATCCCCCTTTTATTATATAAGACTGGGTCTTTTAAACCCAGTCTCAGAATTAAAATCTCCTGCTTCCTGTTGAATGAACTCTTCCACTGCTTGATGTATGAGACGAAGAATAACTTGAGCCTCCGCCTGAACGAGTTCCACTATCTGTTGGAATTCTAACCTTCGCAGTGTTTGTAGATACAAATGTATCATTCTTGGTTGTAAGTTTGAAACTGTTCTTCATAATATAATCAGAAGCAACAGTTGAGCCAAGATTAGTATTCATATCAGATTTATAGCCTTCAACAACTATGTAACCTGATAAAAGACCTATTCCAAACAATACAATCAGAACAATAATATTCGGTTTAAATCTCGATATTTTGTAATCCACTCCATAATACTGACCTGATTGGTATTTCTCAAGCATATATTCTATATCGTTCAGAAAACTTTCACAGGATTTATAATAACTATTCGATTTGTCCTTACTTAAATAATTATAACACTGGTCTAGTACAGCATCTAACCCTTGGTCATTTAATATATCCTGTCCATCACCAACACCAGATACAGTACAAATTCTTAAGTCCATAGACAAAAAATAAATAAATCCTGATTTATCATTACCTAATCCGTAATCATTATAGTCTTGAAAGTCCTCCGCAAATTCTTCAGG
>JAILNW010000194.1 GCA_024691145.1 Lachnospiraceae bacterium | reverse complement strand
CATTGCTTTCAAGTATTACTGATGGAGACAGTGACATTGTAGATTTGGGAGACCCGGACTGGGGAGAGGAGGAAGACTGATGAATAAAACAGTATATACAGACAAGTATCAGAGAAGAATAAGAGTAAAGGACTTTCTAGGAACAGGGAAAGCAAGGTCGC
Source organism: Lachnospiraceae bacterium (assembly GCA_024691145.1). Taxonomy (GTDB): domain Bacteria; phylum Bacillota; class Clostridia; order Lachnospirales; family Lachnospiraceae; genus JAILNW01. Next base: position 4,105 of record JAILNW010000194.1, on the reverse strand, counting down.
CAACGTAAACATGGCATGAGAAGAAAACAGACTGTATAAAATTGTAAAAACTACTTGAAGTATAAAAGATTATCTGTTATACTGAATACGTTAAACAGAGAAAAATATTACAAAAGTGTTAAGTAAGGAAAAAATGAGCGAAAAGGTGTTTTTACTCCAAAACATATGCAAAAATGACCCATACAGCCCAGCATTCATGCGGACTCTGAAAGGGGAGCGTAGAAATGGAGTGGACCCGAGTAAGGGTATTGACACCCTTGTTTAATTTTTTGCATAACCTCATCGCATTTTGTAGAAATGGAGAAGACCCGAGTAAGGGTATTGACACCACCAGGGCAACAGTAAAGATACATATGTTATCTTGCTGTTGTTCTTTTTTTAATTCTAATTATTCTTAATGAGAAAGAATCATAATAAAATCCATAAAACTAATAATCTATAAGCATCAGTCTTATGACTGTGATGCCTTATATATAGAAACAGGGAAACGAGGTAAAAGAAACAGTTGATCTTGAAGTCATGCCCCAGGGTGAAGTTACATAAGTCTTAAACAAAGGGAGGAAGATTAGGTAAAGGAACAGCAAGAATGCCAACGTAAACATGGTGTGTAAAATAAATATTGGTAACTAATTTGAACCATCCAATGTAGTACAATAAAGATAGTAGTATTGTATGAAATGGGGTGGTTTAAATTATTATTATAAGTGTGTATGATTTAATAAGAAAAGAAAATTCAGAGTGTTTATATGTAAAAAGCAAGGAAAAGATTCCTTGTCCTTATTGCATGGGAACGTTTAAAGTGGTAGGGAGTAGGAAGAGAAAAATAATACGTCAAGATAGTTCTATTACAAATCTTATTATAAGAAGATTAAAATGTAGAAAATGTCAAAAAATTAGTCATGAGCTTCCTGATATTGTTGTTCCATATAAAAGATATGATGTTGAGACTATAGAAAAAACGCTCTGTCATAATACAGAAAATGAAAAGAAGAATATTGGTTGCTGTCCAGCAGAAACATCAACAATATATAGGTGGGAACAGTTTTTTGCTGTAATAGTGAATTGTCTTATAAGGATTGGTTCTTTATTCAAATATAATTCTTTTAGATTTATTAATAATATAAAAATTAAACAAAATAATGAAACTTCACTGGCAAAGTTAATTAAGAAAGCTGTAAATGAAAATATATGGATTAAAAGTTACGTTCGGTTAAATAAATAAATCTTACATACCTGTTTTGCATATGTTTAAATATCAAATTCTGCTATTATTGGTTTTAAATAATAATATTATTATTTAATCATCAAATAGTAAGAGGAGAAGTTAAATATGAATAAGGAACTAGAGAATAAAACTAAGGAATGGATGGAACTTGGAAGAAAAACTCAGAAACAAAGAGAAACAGCAGAAGCTTTTTATGAGCATAAACTGATGAAACTTATAGTTGAATCATATATAGAGCGTAATAAGTCAAAAGTGTATGAAGAAGTAGAGTATTTAATTGTTTCTGTAGGAACATCGTATGAACCCATTGTACTTAATATTTTATTACTAAAACCAAAGCAGATACTATTTCTGTACACAGAAAAAACACATAAGTATTTGGATAAGATAGTTGAGTTATGTAAATTAAAACAGACAATGTTTCAAAAACGCAATATTCATGAGACAAATCCACTTGATATATACAGAGAAATAAAATCAATTTATTTAGAGTGGAGAAAACCTGAGAAAATATATATTGATTTCACAGGTGGTACAAAATCTATGTCTGCAGCTGCAGCTATGGCAGGAGCTATGATTAATATACAACTTGTTTATGTTGGAACGGAAGATTACCTCACTGATTTTAGAAAACCAAGACCTGGATCTGAAAATTTGTATTTTATTGATAATCCACTTCAAATATTTGGCGATTTACAGATAGAACAGGCGATTGTTTTGTTTGAACAAGGAAATTATTCAGGTGCAAGAATGAAATTTGAAGAAATAAAAGAACAGGTTCCAGAACCAGAAATAAGACAGCAGATGGAATTTTTGTATCTAATGTCGAGCGGTTATGAACAATGGGATTCATTAGACTTTATTAAGGCATCTGATTATTTTAAGGAGCTACACAAAAAAATGCAACGTGATAGGTTGATGCATCCTACATATGCCCTTATGGATTGTTTTGAAAAATTATCTCGTCAAAATGACATATTGCAGGATATGGCTAAAATACCAGAAATAATAGCAAATAAGAAAAACATGATAATACTTAAAACTGATAAGTATATTTATCCTTTAATATATATAATGTATTCTAATGCCATGTTAAGAGAAAAGCAGGAAAAATATGATATGGCAACATTATTATTATATCGTGTTTTGGAGATGATAGAACAAAAAAGACTTGCTAATTATGGATTATATGTTTCGGATATGCAGTATCAGAGTGTTATTTACAATGAAGAAAAGCATAAAGATTATTTAGTTGTTTCTGAGGCAGAAAGATTAACAAAACTTAAAGAGAGTGTTTTTAAGGTAAAAAAGATATTGTTTGGAAAATTTGCTTCTGATTTTTTGCCTGATAGAGTATCCTTATTAGAGGGATTTGTAATATTGTTTGCATTAAGAGATGAAATATGCATTATGAAAACAGGAAAAAACCTTGATAAATTAAGACGTATACGTTCTATGGTTTATCTTAGAAACAATAGTATATTTGCACATGGTTTAGGACCTGTTTCTTATGATGACTATAAGAAATTCCGTAATTTTGTAACAGAGATTCTTAAGGAGTTTTCTGAAATTGAAGGTATTAATCATGAACAATATTATGATATGGTAAGGTTTGTTACATTGAAGGAAAGTCTAAATATAGCAGCATTTTCGATGTAGAGGAGAGGATAAAGTGGCGGTTTTATATATTAAAGAGCAAGGTTCAATGATAGTAAAACGTAGTGAAAGAATTGTTGTAACAAAAGGAAGAGAAGAATTGCTGGAAATGCCAGTAGCGAATATTGATAATATTGCTATAATTGGAAATGTACAAATATCAACACAAGCATTACATATGTTAATGGAAAAGGGTATAGATGTAAGCTATTTTAGTTTAAATGGTAAATACTTAGGACATGCATTTTCCGACTCATCAAAAAATGTTTTCTTAAGATTTTCACAGTATAAAATATATCAGGACATAGAAAAACGCTTATTAATGGCAAAAATTATTGTGAATAATAAAATCCAAAATCAGATTAATGTAATTTATAATCATCGTTGGAGCAATGGTTATGATTATAAGAGAGATATACAGCAAATGAAAAAACTACAATTTTCATTATCAGAAAAGAAAACACCCAATGAAATATTAGGAATTGAAGGAAAGTGTAGCAATATATATTTTGGCGCATATGGTCAAATGTTTGTTTCGAAAATAAAATTTAATGGCAGAAACAGAAGGCCACCAAGAGATCCAGTAAACGTAATATTAAGTTTAGGATATACATTTTTGACAAAGGATATTTGTTCTGTTTTAGAAGCTGAATCTTTTGAAATGTATCTAGGATTTTTGCATGGAATAAGATATGGAAGAAAGTCATTAGCACTTGATATTGTTGAAGAATTTAGACAACCTATAATTGATAGGCTGGTGGTATATTCATTTAATAAGGGAATATTTTCTTATGAGGATTTTGAAGAAAATAACGACCTGCCAATGTTAAATGAAGAAGGATTTGCTAAGTTTTGTCAAACATACGAGAAGTGGTTAAGAAATAATAAATATTCAAAACAAACATATTCGTATCGTGAAATAATTAAGAAACAAGCTAAGATATTAAAAAAGGCTATACAAAATGATACTGAATATGTACCATATGTTTGGGAGAAATAGGAAATGTACATAGTAAGTTATGACATATCTGATAATAAAGTACGCAATAAAATAGCCAAAGAACTTAAGAATTATGGGGTAAGGGTTCAATATAGTGTGTTTGAATGTGATATTAATGAAAAACTTTATCTTGAATTGTATAAAAAAATGCTAAATCTTGTTTCTGATAAAGATAATGAAAGCATACGAATTTATAACGTATGTGAAAATTGTAAAGGAAAAAT
>JAILNW010000188.1 GCA_024691145.1 Lachnospiraceae bacterium | reverse complement strand
CCATGTGTCACACATAACAGGCAGCCTTGCAACATCTTTAAGTGCTTTTGTTGGCCAGTAATCATTAATATTATCACTTTTAAAATTCCATTCCTTAGGAATATAAATAACATATTCCGCACACTCCAGATCATATTGTTCTAAATTTTTAGGAACTTTCATTTTATATGCCCCTGCCCCCATTGTCACTAATTTATAATACGGCTCACTTTCTGTAGGTTCAACAAAACATACATCCAAATGAATGTCTGGTGAAAAAATTTCATGAAACACCTCTTTAAAAGCTCCAAATTTTTCTTCAATACATTTTTCTATTTCATCAATTTCACCATCATCATAACAATATAATGGATAGTTTTTATTTTTCTCTTTTTTTGTTTTCTTAAATATGTTCAAAAAACTCATTCTAAACCTCTCCTTTTGTTCAAGAATTTCCCTGATATTATCTGCCTCTTAACTATAATATAAAAACACAGGCAAAAACAATCCTTCTGCCTTTTTCTCAGCTATAGTGTTTTTGCCTATAATCATCTTATTTAAATTTTTTCAAGTCTTTCTTCTCTAAAGCCACCAGGAAAATATTGCTTTCTTTAACCTTCTTTGAAGGTGATGCAAATGACCAGTTTCCGCCCTGTTCCTTAATGGCAACTACGTTCATATTGTAGTTTTTACGAAGATCCAACTCAATAAGGTTTTTCCCTACCCAGTTTTTCCTCGCCTTAAGTTCAACAATACAGAAATTATCATCAAGCTCCATATAATCAAGAAGTGACGAAGAAAGAATATGTGCTGAACGTCTTCCTCCTTCATACTCGGGATCCAGAATCTTATCTGCACCCACTTTTTTCAAAATAGAAGACATTCTGTCAGAGGAAGTTTTTGCAACAACAAGCTTTACACCCTGTTCCTTTGCAACAGCCACCGTCATAATACTTGCAGCAATACTTCTTCCCATTGCCGCAATAACAATATCCATATTTTTAAGATCAAGTGCCAAAACCTCATCCTCATTTGACAAGTCAGCACAAACTGCAACAGTTGCTTTATTAGTAAATTCCTTTACTATATCTTCATTCTTATCAGCAACTAAAACCTCCGCTCCCATTTCATATAAACTTTCTGCAAGGCTTCTTCCATACTTTCCTAAACCTAAAACTGCAATTGATTGTTTTATCATAAATTATCCTCACTTATCCTATATAAAAATTACCATTCGTATATCTAATTCTGTTTGAAGCAGACGAACTCTTCGTAAAAAATATTGCCATGGAAATAGGGCCTATTCTTCCAAGATACATCGAAACAATAATAACACATCTTCCTAAGCTGTTAAGATTAGGTGTTAACCCTCTTGAAAGTCCAACAGTAGCCGAAGCACTTACAACCTCATATAAAGCATCCTCAAGAGAAACCGGATTAACCGCCATAAGAATCATAGTAAGCACCAGCACAGTAGTTACACTGACCGCCACAATAGCCGAAGCCTTTCTTATCATTTCCTCCGTAATTCTCTTCTTAAATACTATATTCTCATTACGTCCTATTATATAAGAATAAGCATTTACAAAAACCATAAACATCGTAACCGTCTTAACACCACCTGCTGTTCCAATAGGAGATCCACCAATAAACATAAGTATGTATCCTATAATGCAGGATATTCCCGTAAGTTTCTCCTGGGGTACCGTTGCAAAACCAGCAGTACGAAGTGTAACGGACTGAAATAATGCATTTAACATCTTATCTCCAACACTCATTGAGCCCATAGTTTCTGGATTATTATACTCGGTAATAAAGAATAACAGTGCTCCGCCAAATAATAGGGAAAATGTTATACCAAGAACAAGTCTTGAATGCTCTGGCAGTCTTTTTATAATCTTAATTATGCTAAACCTCTTTTTTATTCCCTCTTTAATACCGTGTGAAAGGTCAAACCATACTACAAATCCCAAACCTCCCAGTACAATCAGTACCATAGTAACAATCATTATCAGTAAGTTGTCCCTGTAACTAATAAGACTGTCAGGTCCAACAACATCCATTCCAGCATTACAGAATGCCGACACTCCTTGAAACACCGAAGCCCATATACCCTTCTTAATTCCAAGCACTGGTATATATGCTATCATATATAATAAAGCTCCTATACCTTCTATTATGAGTGTTCCTGCCACAACTTTTTTTAAAAAATGCAAAAGATGTCTGCCCTCATTCATATTCAGGGCATCCTTTAACAACATACGTTCTCCAAGGGTTATCTTTTTAGGTGTTAATATTATAAATGTAAAAAATACAGTTACAATTCCAAGACCACCTAACTGTGCCAGCACCATTATAACAAACTGTCCTATAAAACTCCAGTGAGCATATGTATCTACAACAACAAGTCCCGTAACACATACAGAGGTAGTTGAAGTAAACAATGCCGTTAACCAATCAGTACTCTCTCCCTTAGCAGTACAGCATGGCAGCATTAATAATAATGTTCCCGCAATAATCGCCACCAAGAAACTTAAAGGAATAAGACGTACTGGTGAAATACGCTTATTTTTCAACTTATTCATCTCCAATCATTTTTTATTCTAACATACTTAATCAATTTCTTCAATTATAAAAAAAATCTAAACTTCTTAACATTTCATAAAATATCCGCCAAAACCCTTGATTTAAATCAATAATTGCTATATGCTTATCTCATCAATATATTTGAAGTTTGGAGGAAATATTTTTATGAAAAAGAAGACAGCAATAATACTATGCTCAGTGGCATTTATTATTTCAATTATTGGAATTGTAATAGGGATACAGACTATAAGAAAAATTAATTCTTACAAAAAACCTGAAGTTACTGAAGCAAAAAATAAAAAAGACAAGGACAATAAGAAAAAAATAATCGACGATAATGTGCCTCTAGCAATTACAAAAGCAAAGACAGAAATATCAGGCATCGAAACTTCTGAAGAAGATGAAGAAACATCTGGTGATGTAAAGGAAGCATATTCAGATTTATACAAGAGATATCTTGAATTATCTGATGAAGAAAAAGAAAAGACAGATGTTGTTCCTAGAAAATATGATGTTCCTTTTAGTAAACTGGATGATATTAAAAAGAAGCAGGAAGAGCAAAAGAAAAAAGAAAATAATAAGAAAACTGATAATAATGACAACAATAAGAAAACGGAAGATAATAACAACAATAATAAGAAAAATAACAATAATAATGGAAAAAAGAAAATCGATTATGACAAAAACGGTGCAATACCTGCAAAGTTCAACCTTAAGGATTACATCGATATAAAAGTTGAAGACCAGGATTCATATGGATTATGCTGGGATTTTGCATCATTAAATACGTTGGAAACGTACCTTGCCATTAATGAATTAGGAAACTACGACTTTTCAGAACTACATTTGGATTACATTACATCTGAATTAATGTATGGCAGCCGTACTATACACTGGGGCGGATCATTTTCAAATTTTAAAGACTACCTTAACATATGTGGCCCTGTTCTTGAGACAGATGTTCCATACTGGCATACAGAAAAATCTGGTTCAAAAACTATTAATACATATTTATATGATTATGACGAAAAAACATATGATTCATTTCCATTAATGACTCCTGAAGTAATAGTTACTGAAACCGTTGATTTTCCGACTTTCTATAAAACTGAATATTCAGACTATACAGATGAAGAAATCAAGGAATTCAGAGATACAGTTAAGAGACATATTATGACAAATGGAGGACTTTATACTTCAATTGTATCTACATCTTTAACTAACAAATATGTATCTCCAACGGCGGAAGAATGGCCAGATCATGCTGTTACAATAGTTGGATGGGATGATACTTATTCAAAAGATAACTTTTTAAGCATTGACGGTAAAAAACCTAAAAATGATGGTGCCTATATACTTTTAAACTCATGGGGAGAATATAGTAATGACAAAGGCTATTATTACGTTTCATATGAAGATGCATATGTTGAGTCAAATTTAAGTGGTATAGTTTCAACGTCTATAGACGATGCCATAAAAATATCTTCTATAGAAAACGAGGCAATTAGAAATTACTTAATAACTAACCATAGTACCAAATTTATAAACTATGATGGTGAAGATTACATAACTAAAAATGCTCTTTCATCCATCATAGTTTATAAATTTGGTACTATGGTTAGTTATTAAGTAATTTCTAATTGCCTCGTTTTCTATAGAAGATATTTTTATGGCATCGTCTA
>JAILNW010000153.1 GCA_024691145.1 Lachnospiraceae bacterium | reverse complement strand
ATAAATATAAAGCAGATGATTTTTCAGAAGTTAAGGTTGATTCAAGTTTTTATGGAGAAAATAGTAAAGCAGTAGAATCAATACTGATGGAAAATGATATTTTTATAAGCACTATAAATAGTTTAAGTGAGCAGGAAAAAGCCTTATCAAAAAGAAATCAAATGTTAAATATTTTGCAGAATATTAATGATATTGATTCTAATATTGAAAGTGTGAAGTTACAAATCGAGAATAGCAGGAAAACATTAGACAATAGCGTTGTAACAGCAACAAATTCAGGAATTCTTACTTTAAAGGAAAAACTTTATGAGGGAAAGAAAATGACTTCAGGTGATACTATTGGATTTATCACAGAAGAAAAAAATGAATTTATATTTGTTGCATATGTTTCGGATGCAGATATTAATAAGATTAAAATGAAAGACACAGTAAAAATAAAAATAGCTTCATACAAGGATACTAAATATGAATTAATTAATGGTGAAGTAATTCGTATAAGTGATATTCCATTGAAACTGGATAATAAATCTGTTACATATATGGTTTATTTGAAACTGGATAAAAAACCTGATGATTTAAAAAATGGAATGGAAGGAACCGCTGATATTGTTGTTGGAACAAGAACAGTTATGGAATACTTTCTTGAACCATTTAAGAAAGGTTTAAATGACAGTTTGAAAGAAAAATAAGGGAGGGAGAATTATTGAAGGATTACACAAGAGCTACCAATGTAGTTCCAATATATGATTGTAAAGGCGAGAAACTAGATGAAATTATTTTAAAGGAATCTATAATGCCAATACCAACAAAAAGGGGGGGTTATTCAGCCAGTGGAAATTACTATAAAGGAGCAGGAATTGTTTATAGAAACCATTTAGAATGTGATAAAAATAGTAATATTCAAGGTGAAATAATTGGAAAAAACAGATTGGTATATGAAAATTTAATTGTATGTCATCCAGGTATCGTAGGAAAATTTGGCATCTTTACTTTTAGACATCAGCCTATGTTTTCTGACTACGAAGGAGGCTGTGGATTAAAGGAAAAAAAGATTGTTGATAATAATTCAGAGTTTAAGTATAGTGCCATTGATGAATTTATTGATATTATACCTACCGGGCTTGAAAATCACAACATTTATTGTTACAGATTAAAGGATTTTAAAGGAAATCTCGATGATACGGTCAATCTTATAAAATACGTATTAGAAAATGACTGGAATACAGCCTGGGATAAAAATTTGTGGGAAGATATAGAAAGTTTCGGACTTGTAAGAGATGTTGCAGATTGGTATAAAGGTAATGATTTTAAGTACAAATTAGGTACGGTTTATGCTTTGTTACATTCGCTATATGCAAAGGATTTTTCCATGTATGCAAGATTGCTGTTAAAAATAATCGGCAGATATGAGTTTGACAAGAAAAGAATGTTATATATCAGTGCTGAAATAGTGATTAAGTATTGTAAATGTTTTAAAGATACAGTATATTATAATTATTTAGAACAGGACAACTGGTTCGAAATATTGTACAAAGAATTAGTGTCTGGAAAAGCGTGTTGTCATTTAGAAAATGACGATGAATGGAACTGGGTAAGAGATTATTATAATAAAGAAAAGGAGAATTAATTATGACTGAACAGGAAAAAAGATTTTTTGAAAAAATTGAGGAAGCATCTAAGGAGAATCCTATTGTAAGAATTGGTGCAGCAGGAGATTTTATTACAGGACTATTAAAAAGGGCATTTACAAACGAAAAAGGTGGAACTGATGCTAATATGTGGGGATATATGGCTGCAGTTTTAACAGGAGTATCTGTACTTGTTGCTACTAAAGAAGTACCAGACGTAATAATAGCAGATATTATTAAAGATCCAAGATTTATGCCTATGTTTAAATTAGAGACAAAGAAGGGAAACTTCTGGATGGGAGATAAGTTAAACAGACTTTTATGTGATGGTCCAATATCTGCATGGGATGCGGTGATTTTAAATTATAAAAACAATGGAGGAGACGTTACAGGATTATCTCCTCAAAAGTATGTAGAGAATAATGCAAAAAATATGGGAAAAAATATTAAATTGTGGAATAATCAGCATAATCCTTATGAAGAAATATCATCAGCAAAAAATACATATGGAAGTGTTCGTAAACTGCTGGAACCATATAAACTTGAGCCAACTGAATACCATATGGCATTTGCATTAGCACTTGGAAATATAATACCTGCATGTGAAAAAGTGTTTCCTAAAGAACTAAATTGCTTTGATATGGCAATTGAAACAATGATGTTTGTGGCACATATGGAATAGGAGGGGAGAAGAGTGGAGTTTGTAAAAGATTATTTATCAGATGAGAGAAGAAAAGAAATTGAGGCGATGAAAATATACAATCCTCTAGCACAAGTAACATATGATAATATTGATTTTGCAGTAATAAAAAGCATAGATGAAAAGTATATACTAAAACCATTGACAGGATATGGGAATTATTTCAGAGAGTTTGGTATACATGAAGTTGATAAATCTATTTATTGCAGGTATGCATTTGTTTATGGAAATAGTCTAATTTATTTTAATATATTATCAAAAAATGTAAATAGAATAGAAGAGAAGGCAGGAAGAAAATATTATGTGAAGAAAGAATTTGAAATTGAAGTTATAGATAATTTTAATGAAATAGAAGCATTATGTAAGGCTATATACTTTAAAGAAAGAGGTTATAGACATAATAATGTAGATAAAAAAATTAATGTAAATTATGGAAAAAAAATAATTATAAAGGAGATTTAAATAATGGATTTTAGTAATATTAATTGGGAAGATTTTTTTGAGAATGCTATTGAATATTATAATGTACAAGAGGCAAGTATGGGGGAACAAATACAAGCTTTATATAGATATGTTGCAAAGAATTATAATCCTAACATATCAGGAGAAGGGTATGTATATTTTGGAGCTGGTGTTGGTCAGATTGGTGATAATGAGGGAGCAAGAGTATATAGAATTGTTGATTGCTTGTGTGAATTAGAAGAAAATGGATATATTACAAGTACAGAAGCGGGTAAATTGTTTAATCATAATCAATTTACGGACTCTTTTTTTGAATTTATAGAAGAATTTGTTCCAGGTGGAGTTGATTTAGAGAATAATATATGTTGGGAAGGGGTTAATGGACAAATACTACTTAAAGATGGTAGTACATGTCAAGCATTAAATGATGGCTTTTCTACTATGTACATTCAAAATTTAAAATGCGAAAATGTAAAAACATTAATGTTTGGGAATCATGTAAAGGGAGAAGATTTTTATAATGCATTTTGTAGAACAGAATTTAATCATATTATGAACAATGATTATATTAAAACAATAAATAATATAGATAAAAATGTTTTTTATGATGTGTATAAGGCTGCTGGTGGTGCAACTGATGAAGGATATCAAGCTTTATGTGATCTTATTAAAGCAAGTCAAATTGATGATTTAAAGGATGTATATTATACATGTCATGAAGTTAAAAAAAATGGAAAAACATATAATGAGGTTGATAAAGTTTTTAGAGGAAGTGGCGATAGAAGATTAATCGATGAGTTACTTGCAGGAGAGAATAATATTGTTAATACTGCTGATGATATAATAGAAAATTATTGTTCAAATGCGTCAGAGTATACAAAAAACATAATAAGAGATATTTACAAAAAATCAAATAAAATAAAGGCTCAAATAATAGCAGAAGATGCAGAAAGAATTGCAGAATTTTCAAGCAATGAAAAACTTGCTAAACTTATTACTAACTATTCTGATGATATAATTGAGAATGTTGGTAGTACTGAGTTTTCTAAATTATTTACTAAGTATGGAGATGACATAGTGGAAACAACAGGTAGGGATTGGTTTGTTGATAAGTTTGCAAAATATACAGATGATATAGCAAAAGTAAATAAAAAGTATTTTGTAGATAATATGATAAAATATACAGATGACATAGTAGAAACAACAGGTAAGGATTGGTTTGTTGATAAGTTTGCAAAATATACAGATGATATAGCAAAAGTAAATAAAAAGTATTTTGTAGATAATTTGGTGAAATATACAGACGACATAGCAAAAGTAAATAAAGAGAGTTTTGTAGATAATTTCGTAAAATATACAGATAACATTGTAGAAGCAACAGGTAAAAATGGGTTTGTTGAAAGATTTGCAAATCATGCGGATGATATTATTGCATGTGCAAAAAAGGAATATTTTATGGAAAATGCTTTCAAGTATTTAGACGATGTAGTAGAGACAGCAGGAAAAGATAATTTTATAAAAAATGTTATGAGTTGTAGCGATACATTTGTGAGCAAAGAAGTTGGTGAACAATTTGCTGATTATTTAGTAAAAAATGCTGATGATGTTATAAGAGCAACTAGTAAGGGTGAATTTGTTGATAATTTAGTGAGATATTCGAATGAAATAATAAGCACAAATGGAGCAAGTTCATTTACTGATAATCTGGTAAAATATTCTGATGATGTAGTTAGTGCATTTAGTAAAGAATATTATGTTGGAGAAGTAATAAAATATGCTGATGATATAATGCAATCATCTGGTTCAGAAAAATATTTGGAGGAAATACTTAAATATGCAGATGATGTTGTAAATGTAGCAGGAAAAGAACAATTTATTAATGAGGTAATGAAATGCTCTGATGATTTAGGGAAAGTTATGAGCAATAAAAATTGCATAAATGCAATTTCAAAATATGGGGACGATATATTATCAGTTGCAGGTAAAGATGTATTAGAATTGGGAGAGTATTCATTGTCAAAAGAAGCTGGATTTCAAAGAGTATTTGAAAACGGAATGAAAGTGAATGTAAAACATGTTGCTAATAATGCTGATGATATTGTAAAAAATGGCATTAGTTTTAAGAAAATTAAAGATGGAATATATGCAGTAAAGGAAAAAGTAAATGTTGTTAAAGTTGTAAATGTGTTAACAGGAGCTGTAGTTGTTGTAGATTTTGGAATTAATCTAAAAGAAAGTTTAATTGATGATATGTATGAGGATGGTAATTATCTGAGTGGCTCAATTAGACTTCATAAATATGGATACTCGCAATTAGGCTCTTTATTTATGGGTGAAGTGTTTGTAACAGCTGTTGAATTAGTAGGAGTTGTTGTTGGAGCGAGTATATCTGCACCAGTATTGGCTTTTGCTGGAATTGCTGGAGGAATAATTGGAGCATTATGGGGAACAGAGTTCGGCGAAATGATGGGTGAATTCTGGGGAGAAATAATGGGGTATGAAGATAATGTTTATGGAACAGCTGCCAGAACTGCACCATATGTAGCAGATCCGTTAGTTATTGATTTTGATGGAGATGGATTTGAAACACTTTCTGTAAAAGATGGAGTATACTTTGATGAAGATGTTAGAGGACTAAAAGAAAAAACAGCATGGGTCGCTCCAGATGATGCAATGTTAGCAATTGATTTAAATGATAATGGTAAGATTGATGATGGTAGTGAATTATTTGGAACTTCAACAATCATGGCAAATGGAAAACTTGCAAATACCGGATTTATGGCACTTTCGCAATATGATTTGAATAAAGATGGAATTATTGATATTAATGATGAAATTTATTCAAAATTATTAGTATGGCAAGATAAGAACAGCGATGGAATTAGCCAAGATTCTGAATTATTATCGCTAGAGGAAGCTGGCATTGAGTCAATTGAATTGAATACAATAAGTGAATCAGGAAGAAACATTGCAAAAATAAATTATTACGATGGAAGAACTACTAAAATAGGAGAATTTGATTTTAATGCAAATTACTATGATACTATCGAAAAAGATATATTAGACATACCAGAAGAAATAAAAGAGTTACCAAACGTTAAGGCAATTGGAAGTGTTGAGAGTTTACATTCATTAATGGCAAAAGATGAAACTGGAAAGTTAGTTAATTATGTAAGACAGTTTGCTGAATCAAGCGATAAAGAAGAAAAAGAAGCACTTGTGAAGAATGTTTTATCGTTTATAACAGGGGCCGATAATGTTGAGTCTAATAGCAGAGGAGCATTTATTGATGCAAAAAAACTGGTTGTAGTTGAAAAATTAATGGGTTATAATTTTAATGGAACATCAGGGGCAAATCCTGTAAATACCGCTGCACCTATATTGAATAATATGTACAATGAATTATTTAATATGTATTATTGCATGCTAAATGCACAAACACAATTAAGTGAATTTATGAATTTTATTTATTTTTCTGAAGATGAAAGCGGAAGAAAAGTTATAAATGCAGATTTATTTAATGATTTTGTTAATTATTTTGATTCTATTGGAGAAGATATGTCAGATATTGTTGCTGAAATGGGAAGATATATAAAATATGTTAACATTAAGGAACCAAGTAATTTTGAAGAATACTTTAGTGAATACGTAAATAAAGAACAATATCTAAAGAAAATTGCAGTCACATGTAATATACCAGCTTATTTTGGCGATAACAATGATAATAGTTATTCAGGAACTAATAGTAGAGATATAATATTTGGTGAATCTGGAGCAGATACATTATATGGATATGAAGGTAATGATGTTATATACGGAGATGAAGGAAACGATGTTCTTTATGCGGGAAATGGAAATGATATGTTAAACGGAGGAACAGGAAATGATACACTAAGTGGAGAAACAGGAAATGATACATATGTACTTAATCTTGGAGACGGATTAGATACAATATATGACTACGAGAACAGCACAACATCAGGAAGAGCAGACAAAATAGTATTTGGAGAAGGAATAAGCCTAGAAGACCTTGATATCCAGAGAAGAGACAGGGATTTAATAATCAAATATTCAGAGACAGACA
>JAILNW010000145.1 GCA_024691145.1 Lachnospiraceae bacterium | reverse complement strand
AGTTAAAATGTAAATAATTACCTAAAATATCATTATTGTATATAAAAGTATTGCTTAAATTATTTCCTGAAAATTTTAGTTATAAGATTTCCCAATATCCATATCTATTGGAGCCGACTCTGCGTATGTAGTTATGCTCTTTTAAAAATGCAAGAATATTTCTTGTATATCCGTCACTAAACCCAGATAACTTAACTAAATCTTTTATAGTATAATTAGGATTTTCATTTAATAAGTCAAGGATTTTTACCTGAGAAGTATTTAATTTGTTGTCTGGTTTATAATTATTTGTGATATAATATACCTATATTGCATTTTGAAAGGGGATTAATATGAATATAGAATATAAGGTAAATGCAGAACTTAAAGAGAATGATTTAAAGGAATTGTTTTTATCGGTGGAATGGGATTCTGGTAAATATCCAGAGAAACTGAAAACAGCAATGGAAAACTGTCCATATGTGGTTACTGCCTGGGATGGAGAAAAACTTGTAGGTTTAATTAACTGTATGAATGATGGCATAATGACATGCTATATGCACTATGTACTTGTGCATAAGGAATATCATTCACAAGGAATTGGAAAGAATATGATGGAAATGGTAAAAGAGGAATACAAAGATTATATTAATCTTGTTCTTGTTGCTAACCCTGAAGCAGTGGATTTTTATAAAAAAACAGGATTTATTGCAGCAGATGATAAGACACCAATGTTTATTACAAAAGTAAATTTATAAAAATATAAAACAAGCAGGTAAAAATATGAACATAAATAGTATAGAAAAGATTAACTTAGATGTTTATAATGAAGCTCTTAAAAAATGGGATAGTATAGCAAAACCTATAGATGGCATGGGAAGGTTTGAAACAATTACTGCAAAAATTGCAGCTATACAAGGCTCTTTAGATATAAAATTTGACAAAAAGGCTCTTATTATTATGTGTGCTGATAATGGAATTGTAAAGGAAGGCATAAGCCAGTCGGAGCAGGATGTTACTTTAGCTGTTGCAAAGAATATGGCTAATAAAAAGTCATCAGCATGTATAATGGCAAAACATGCGGGAATAGATATATATCCTGTGGATATAGGCATTAATAGTAAAGAAAAAATAGAAGGTGTTATTGATAAGAAGATTGCCTGTGGCACAAAGAACTTTTTAGAAGAGCCGGCTATGAGTAAAGAAGAAGTATCTAAGGCAATAGAAACAGGCATTTTTTTAGTGCAGGAGCTAAAATTAAAAGGATATAATATTATTGCAACAGGGGAAATGGGAATAGGTAATACTACAACATCAAGTACTTTGGCAGCTGTTTTATTAAAACAGTCAGTTGAAAATGTTACTGGAAAAGGTGCTGGATTAAGTGATGATAAATACAGTCATAAGATAGAGGTTATAAAAAAAGCAATAGCTAAGTATGATACAGATAATATGGAAGCTGTGGAGTTATTGCGAACATTTGGTGGATTTGATATAGCAGGATTAACAGGTGTATTTGTAGGTGGAGCATTGCATCATATACCGATTGTTGCTGATGGTGTAATAAGCTTAATTGCTGCATTGTTAGCTGAAAAGATTGCACCAGGCACAAAGGATTATATAATAGCATCACATAAAGGAAAAGAGCCTGCAATGGCTATTATATTAAAAGAATTACAATTAGAAGCTGTAATAGATGCTAATATGGCCCTTGGAGAAGGAACAGGTGCAGTTATGATGATAAACTTGCTTTCTATGGCACTTGGCATTTATAAGAATTTTAATACATTTGAAGAAATAAAAATTGAACAATATGAGAGGTATAAATAGAATTATAAAACTTGACAGTACATCGGTTAACCGATATAATAAAACTATAAGAGAGGTGATGCTATGCTTATTAATGAAACACTCGAAAAGCAGAATATGTCAAAGTACAGACTAAGTAAAGATAGTGGTGTTCCTCAAGCGACAATTAATGATATTTGCAGTGGAAAAGCAGATATTAACAAGTGTGCAGCGGGAACACTTTATAAAATTGCAAAGGTTTTGAATATAACAATTGAAGAAATTCTTGAATCTGTTAAGGAAGAGTATAGAACTGCATTTGAAACATTTAAAAGTAATATCTGTCACCATGTTAAGGATATGGGGGATATAGACTTTATGATTAGTATTATTGAGAAAGATGAAATAAGATGTTTATATGATAAGCATTGGTATCCGGAAGCTCTGTATTTGCTGGCAATGTTAGATTATTTGTCTCGTATAAATGAAATACCACTTTGTACAAGATATAATGATATTAGAGAAAGAAAGCTTTCTAAACCAATTTATCCCGCTGGTGTGCTGATGACAAGTAAAGTGATACATTCTGATGAACCATTAAAAGAGGCTGAAAAAGTAGCAATACCAGAATTTCTGAGATTTAATATAATTGAAAGTGAGGTAAGAAATATTGTCTGATGTCTATTTTTCAAAAGAGAATCTAGATTATTATTTAAAAGAATTAGCAAAGGATTATAGAAAAAACAATGGAAAAAACGTTCCGGCAGAGATTATACTTATAGGTGGTGCATCAGTTGTAATTAATTATGGTTTTCGCGAAATGACATATGATATGGATGCAATAATAAATGCATCATCTTCTTTGAAAGATTCTATAAATACAATTGGAGATAGATTTGGTCTTCCAAATGGTTGGATGAATGATGATTTTAAGAGAACAGAATCATATACTCCTAAACTAGAGCAATATGCAAGATATTATAGAACATATTCTAATATAGTAACTTTTAGGACAATTACAGCAGAATATCTTATAGCAATGAAGATGAAATCCGGAAGAAGATATAAGTATGATCGCTCTGACATTATAGGTATTTTGTGGGATCAAGAAAAAAATGGTGATTCTCTGTCAATTGAAAGAGTAAAAAAAGCAGTAGAAGATTTATACGGAAATTATGACGTTGTGTCGTGTGAAGTTAGAGAATTTGTTGAACAAGCTATTAAGGATGGTGGATATGAAGAAAAGTATTCACTTATACGTCAGTTAGAAATAGAAAATAAAGATAATCTCCTTGAATATCAAGAAATTAAAAGTGATGTTATTACTGAAGATAACGTTGATGATATTATTGATGCCCTTAGAAAAAGAAAAGAGAAAAATAAATCGTAAGTAAAAGAGGAAACACTATGTTAGCATTGATTATTGGTGGCAGTGGCAGCGGAAAATCACAGTATGCAGAAGATTATATATGCAGTCTTTCTGAAAATAAGGAAAAGTACTATATAGCCACAATGAAGATTTATGATGATGAAATGGAAAAAAAGGTTGAAAGACACCGTAACATGAGAAAAAACAAAGGTTTTATTACAATCGAACAGCCTCAGAATATTGGAGATGCAATACTTAAGATGAAATCTGATAATAATAATGCTTTGCTTGAGTGCATGTCTAATCTTGTGGCAAATGAGATGTTTTGTGATAATGAATTTAAAGACGATAGTATAGCAGATATTATTGTTAATGATATAATAAAGCTTTATAGCAAAATGGATAACCTTGTGATTGTCACTAATAACATTCATGAAGATGGTATGGAATATGACATTGAAACTAAGAACTATATGAGAACACTTGGCATTATTAATAATAAACTGGCTTCATATGCCGATACAGTAATTGAGGTTGTGGTGGGAATACCAGTTGTGTATAAAGGAGCGGCAAGTTAAATGTTTAAATCACTTATTATAGCTTTTGCTACATATTCAAGAATACCAATGCCCATATTTGAATGGAAAGAAAAGGATATGAAATATGTACTGGTATTTTTTCCTTTTATCGGGGCTGTTATAGGAGCATTAGTTTTTTTATGGAATTATGTTTGTAATATTAATAATATTAATTTATTAACCAAAGTCTGTATAAAGACAGCAATTCCAATACTTATAACAGGAGGATTTCATATAGATGGCTTTATGGATACAATGGATGCATTTAAGTCATACCAGTCTAAAGAAAAAAAGTTGGAAATATTAAAGGATGCACATATAGGGGCATTTTCTGTAATAATGCTTATGCTGTATGGTCTTATATATATTGCGGCTCTTGGTGAAATAACGGATGAAAAAGACGTAATTATATTGGGAACAGGTTTTATACTTAGCAGGGCATTAAGCGGTATTAGTGCGGTAACATTTCCTTATGCAAAGAAAGAAGGTTCCCTTAATTTTGTGGCGGATAGTGCAAGTAAAAGAAATGTTAGAATAACACTGATTATAGAAAGTATATTGTGTATAGTTGCAATGATTATAATTAATCCTGTAAATGGAACTGTGGCAGCAGTCAGTATGTTACTGGCATTTGTTTATTATTATAAAAAAGCCTCCAAAGAATTTGGAGGCATAACAGGCGATACTGCAGGTTATTTTGTAGTCTTAAGTGAATGTGTATTAGCAGTGGCTTTAGTTCTTGTTAGATTTCTTTATCATTAGCGCTTCTCCATGCAAGATATTCATCTATATCAGACTGTACTAGTTTCAGGCATATGCTTAAAACAGCCATATCATCTATGTATCCTATAACAGGTATCTGATCTGGTATAAGATCAATAGGAGCAAGTATATATGCTAACGCACCGAGTATGGAGACAATTGTACCAATAGGTATGTCTTCGTACTCTTTTTTTACATATGCTCTGACTAAAGATATAAGTACAGGAACCATAGCCATCTTTTCTCCAACAACAGGGATGGATTTTAACTTCTTTTCTAGTCTTTGTAAAAATCGTTCAAGCTTGTCTTCATCTTCAAGAAGCTTCTCTGTTTTCTTCGAAAATTTATTAAACTGCTCCGTAAGCTGGTCTTCTGTAATATCATTTTCCTCAAGAACATCTTCAATCCTATCATCATCAATATCCACTATAATTTCTTTTTCTTCCATAAAAACACTACCCTTCATAAATATTTATAAGTACTGGCAAGTTATCTTATTACATATAGGATATAGTAATAAGGTGACTTTGTCAATGTTTTTAAGACCCATAAAAATTAAAGTTTCATTAGAATAGTAAATAGTTAATGCAATTATAAAGAAAGTTATGATATAATTAAGCTATGGCATTACATAGGGATAAAAATGTCATGAGTTTTTGGAGGTGTTTATGTGGAAGAGGGAAAAATGTTAGAAAGAGTTAATGCTTTTCGTATTAAAGAAAAGGATAAGACTAAAAAGAGAAAAATAAGGATAAAGTCAGCTATGGGGACTTTAGAAAAACTTGGAGATTTGGAAAAATATTTTGAATATATGGCATCCACAGGATGGATGATTGAGAAAATCTATGCAGGAAGTGTTTTGGTGTTTGCTGAGTGTGAGCCTAAAAGAATAAGGTTTATGATAAAAAAGTTTGCAGAATCAGGCTTAACAAAAAACAGTGCCATTGAGAAGAATATAGATTTTCTTGAATATTGTATAAATAAAGAATGGACATATGTATGTGTTACTAATATGATAGGTGTATTTTATACAACTAAGGAAAATCTGAAAAAAGTTGAGATAGATTATGAATATGTAAGAAATGATAAGTCATATAAAGAAGGAGTAATGGCAAGAGTTGTTATACCTTTTATTGTAAG
>JAILNW010000143.1 GCA_024691145.1 Lachnospiraceae bacterium | reverse complement strand
ACATAAGTGTTTATATATGCACTTAAAATTCTGTTTAAAAATGTTAACAGTATCTTTGTATCAAATTTATGAAATCCTTCTGTTTCAAACATAGATACTGCTTCAAAAGGGGAACGGGCTCTTCTGTAACTTCTTTTATTTATCATGGCATCATAAACATCTGCAATGGCTATAATCTTTACAAAATCAGATAGTTCATCGCCTTTCTTGTTTTCAGGATAGCCGCTTCCGTCGCATCTTTCATGATGGTAAAGAGCACATTCTTTTATGCGGGGATCTATATCAATATCTTTTATTATATTATATCCCAGCATTGGGTGAGTCTTAATAATCTTATATTCTGTGTCTGTAAGTTTGCCGGCTTTATTAAATACATCCTGAGGAAGAAGCAGCTTTCCTATATCATGCAGAAGTCCTGCTATCATAAGTACACTTATTTCTGATTCAGACATTTCAAGCCATTCTCCAATAACACCTGCAATTAAGGCAACATTAAAGGAATGTGCATAAACTGCATCTGCTTTTGTATCGGCATTCATCAGCATTTCAAGCACATTCATAGTTGGCTTGTTATTCTGGATTATCTGATATGGCACATCCAGTAATATATTTAAATCTATTTGTGATGTCTGAAAAACGATACTGTTAATATCGGTTTTAAAAAAGTCTATAGCTTCGTTGTATAATTCATTATAATGTGCTGCTTCAATTCTGTTTAAAACATTTAATTCCCTTATTGGCTCAATATTTTCTTTTAATTGAATTGGAGGAAGAACCATATCCTCATCATTTATTTCAATTTCGAAATTTAGTATTGTATGTGCAAAAAGTGTATTTTTTATTGTGGAATCAACCACAGTGCCTGCTGGTAATAAAAGATTTCCTGAGGATGTAACAACATCTTTTGCAATAACCATCCCGTTTTTTGCATTAAATGTTAAAATTGATTTTGTTGCCATTACTAATCATTCCCTTACAAAATTACAGTATTCTAAATGTATTTATCGACAAAAATTGTAAAATTATAATACAATACAAGTAAAAATATTATTCTGTAAGTACTTGATAAATTCTTAATTTTGTATTACAATTTAATGTGGTTGAAATTTTTTTTCAAGTAGATTTTATAATATGGAGGTTGTATATGAGTTCTAGTAGTTTATCAGCAAGAGAGAGAATTGAATACCTTCTGGACAGCAACAGTTTTGTTGAAATTGGTGCTGCTGTTACTAAGAGAAGTACGGATTTTAATCTTGGTGCTATCGATGTTTGTAACGATGGTGTTATAACTGGATATGGAGTTATATCATCTACACCTGTGTATGTTTATAGTCAGGATATAACTGCACTTGGTGGAACAGTAGGTGAGATGCATGCTAAGAAGATAGCCGCTTTGTATGATCTGGCTATGAAGGTAGGCGCACCTGTTATAGGTTTAATTGACTGTGGGGGACTTAGATTACAGGAAGCAACTGACGCCCTAGATGGTTTTGGTACGATTTATACAAAACAGGTTATGGCTTCAGGAGTTATTCCTCAGTTTACAGCTGTATTTGGCAAGTGCGGGGGAGCATTAGCTGTTAATACATCTTTAAGTGATTTTTCGTTTATAGTAGATAAACAGGGTGAATTATTTGTTAATGCACCTAATACAATTGATTTTTCAGGCAATAATGATACTGGAAGTGCTTCTTTTCAGGCACAGTGTGGCAATGTTGACTTTGTTTATGACTCTGATGAAGAATTATTATCAGCCATGTCAAAACTTATAAGTTTCATGCCTGCTAATAATGAGGATGAAGCTATGTATTTCCCAGAATCAGATGATCTTAACAGAGAGAATGTAGTTAATGAGTCTGTTAAAGATTCAGTATTTATTCTTCGTGATATTTCCGATAATTGTGAATTTATTGAAGTTAAAAAAGAATTTGCTAAAGATATGGTTACTGGATTTATACGTCTTAATGGCATGACTGTTGGTGCAGTTGCTAACAGAAGCTGTGTTTATGATGATGAAGGTAATGTTACTGAAACTTTAGGTGAGAGAATAACAGCTGATGGCATGACTAAGGCTGTTAAGTTTATTAAGTTCTGTGATGCATTTAATATTCCATTGTTATCAATAACAAGCACAGCAGGCTTTGCTACAGGATTAGAGGACGAAAAGCGTATTGCAAGAGAGGCTGCTAATCTTACTTATGCCTTTGCCAATGCAACAGTTCCTAAGATTAATCTTGTAACAGACAAGGCATTTGGAAGTGCTTATGTTGTTATGAATTCAAAGCATATAGGTGCTGACATGATGTTTGCATGGAATGGCGCAAAGATTGGTACTATGGAATCAAGCGATATGGCTGCAAAGATTATGTATCCAGATATAACAGATAATAATATACTTAAGGAAAAGGCAGGCGAGTATGATTCATTACAGCAGGATGTTACATCTGCTGCAAAGAGAGGATATGTAGATGTTGTAATTGAACCAAGATTTACAAGAAAGAATCTTATATTCGCTTTCGAGATGTTATATACAAAGAGAGAGCAGAGACCAGATAAGAAGCATGGAACTGTATAATTAAGTATTTATATTGTCAGAAAGGAATTTGATATATGGGATTAGTATTAGCAAGTATCCGTGATGAATTATCAAGTGCCGGAATTAATACTATAGTAGGTATGGCAACGGTATTTATTGTATTGATACTTATATCTTTTATTATATCATTATTCTCTAAGATAGCTTTGATTCAGGAGTTCTTTGAAGAAAGAGCAAGAAAGAAACAGCTTAAAAAACTTAGAGAGCAGAATGATAATAATGAGGTTACTGTAACAGAGAACACTGAATCAAGTGATACAGATGATATTGTCTATGAAGAAGTTGACATTAGTGATGATAGTGAACTTGTTGCAGTTATTATGGGTGCTTTATACGAATATATGGGAGACAGTGTCCCAGCTGACGGATTAGTAGTAAGAAGCATCAGAAAAGTAAGAAGAGTCAGATAATTATTGATATTTTAGATTATTTATTGAATTTGTGGAGGTATATCATTATGAAATCTTATACAGTTACAGTTAATGGTGTAGCATATGAAGTTACAGTAGAAGAACATGCTAATGGAAGCGCACAGTCAGTTCAGTCTGCACCAGTTGCGCCAGTTGCAGTTCCTAAGGCAGCAGAGAAGAAAGCTGCTTCTTCTAATGAGGGAAGCATTAAGATTGCATCACCTATGCCAGGAAAGATTCTTTCTATAAAGGCAAATGTAGGAGCAAGTGTAAAGAAGGGAGATGTTGTTCTTCTTCTTGAAGCCATGAAGATGGAGAATGAGATTACAGCTTCAGAGGATGGAACAATTGCTTCTATCAATGTAAGTGTCGGACAGGAAGTTGAGGCAGGTACTGTACTTGTTACATTAAACTAGATTATAAGGTGGTAATTTAATGAATGGAATTATAGACGTTTTAAAGAATCTGTGGGAGCAGACTGCTTTTTCTCAGTTATACTGGGGCAATTATGTTATGATTGCACTGGCATGTTTTTTCCTTGTACTTGCTATTAAGTACAAATATGAGCCTTTATTATTAGTACCAATCGCATTTGGTATGTTACTTGTAAACCTTTTTCCAGGAATTATGACTGAAGCTGCAGATGGAGAGGCAGGCGGATTACTTAGTTATTTTTTCAAACTTGATGAGATAGGAATACTTCCATCACTTATATTTTTAGGTGTTGGTGCCATGACTGACTTCGGACCTTTAATTGCAAATCCAAAGAGTTTTCTTCTTGGAGCAGCAGCACAGTTTGGTATTTATTCGGCATATTTCCTTGCTATTCTTATGGGATTTAATGGTAAGGCAGCAGCAGCAATTTCCATTATAGGTGGTGCTGACGGTCCTACATCTATATTCCTTGCAGGAAAGTTAGGTCAGGCAAGATACATGGGTTCAATTGCAGTGGCGGCTTATTCATATATGGCATTAGTGCCTATTATTCAGCCACCAATTATGAAACTTTTAACTACTGAAAAGGAAAGAAAGATTAAGATGGAACAGTTAAGACCTGTTTCAAGACTTGAGAGAATTCTATTTCCAGTTGTTGTTTCAATAGTTGTTGTTATATTATTACCTTCAACAGCACCACTTATTGGCATGCTTATGTTAGGTAATTTATTCAGAGAGTGTCTTGTTGTTAAACAGCTTCAGGATACTGCATCTAACGCACTTATGTATATCGTAGTTATACTTTTAGGTACTTCAGTAGGTGCAACTTCAAGTGCAGAATATTTCCTTACAAAGGAGACATTAAGTATTGTTGCTCTTGGTCTTGTTGCATTCTCAGTTGGTACAGCTACAGGTGTAATCTTCGGTAAGATTATGTGCAAGCTTACAGGAGGCAAGGTTAATCCATTAATAGGTTCTGCCGGAGTTTCTGCAGTTCCTATGGCTGCCAGGGTTTCACAGAAAGTTGGTTCAGAAGCAGATCCTACTAACTTTCTTCTTATGCACGCAATGGGACCTAACGTTGCCGGTGTTATAGGTACTGCTGTTGCAGCAGGTGTTTTCATGGCTATATTTGGCGTGAAGTAATATAACTAATACATGAGAAAGGAGAGCTGTTTTTTACAGCAATTAAATATATGGCAGAGAATAATATGAAACCAGTAAAGATAACAGAAACTGTTCTTCGTGATGCGCATCAGTCTCTTATTGCTACAAGAATGACTACAGAACAGATGTTGCCAATAATTGATAAGATGGATAAAGTTGGTTATCACTCTGTAGAGTGCTGGGGTGGTGCAACATTTGATGCTTCACTTAGATTTTTAAAAGAAGATCCATGGGAAAGACTTAGAAAACTTAGAGATGGATTTAAGAATACAAAACTTCAGATGTTATTCAGAGGACAGAACATACTTGGATACAGACATTATGCAGATGACGTTGTTTCTTACTTTGTTCAGAAGTCAATTGCTAATGGTATTGATATTATAAGAATTTTTGACTGTCTTAATGATATGAGAAACCTTAAATGCGCAGTAGATGCAGCAATAAGAGAAAAAGGTCATGCACAGATAGCATTATCATATACTCTTGGTGATGCATATACTCTTGAATACTGGAAAGATATTGCAAAGAGAATTGAAGATATGGGTGCTCATTCTATTTGCTTTAAGGATATGGCAGGACTCCTGCTTCCTTACAAAGCAACAGAACTTATAGGAACACTCAAGGATACAGTAAGCATACCTATTCAGCTTCATACTCACTATACATCTGGTGTTGCTTCTATGACTTATCTTAAGGCTGTTGAGGCAGGATGTGATGTAATAGATACAGCAATTTCACCATTCTCAATGGGTACTTCACAGCCAGCTACTGAGGTTATGGTTGAAACATTTAAGGGTACTCCATATGATACAGGACTTGACCAGCAGTTACTTGCGGAGATTGCTGATTACTTTAGACCACTTAGAGAAGAAGCACTTGCATCTGGTCTTCTTAATCCTAAGGTATTAGGTGTTAATATAAAGACTTTATTATATCAGGTTCCAGGTGGTATGCTTTCTAACATGGTTTCACAGTTAAAGGATATGAAGGCTGAGGATAAATATCAGGAAGTTCTTGAAGAGATACCAAGAGTTAGAAAAGACCTTGGAGAACCACCTCTTGTTACACCTTCATCTCAGATTGTAGGAACTCAGGCTGTTCTTAATGTTATATCTGGTGAAAGATATAAAACACCTACAAAAGAGTGTAAGGCTGTTCTTAGTGGAGAGTATGGCCAGACTGTTAAGCCATTTAACCCTGAGGTTCAGAAGAAGGTAATTGGAGATAAAGAGGTTATTACCTGCAGACCTGCAGATCTTATTGAGAATGAGTTAGATAAGATTGAAGCAGAGATGGCACAGTGGAAAGAGCAGGATGAAGATGTTCTTTCTTATGCATTGTTCCCACAGGTTGCAACTGATTTCTTTAAGTACAGAGCGGCACAAAAGAAAAAAGTTGATGTTAACATTGCAGATACTAATAACGGAGCATATCCAGTTTAAAATATTAGATGATATAGGGACTGTTCATTTTGAACAGTCCCATTTTAAGGCATTTTTTTAGCCTAAGTATTGTTAAATTTTACAAAATATGGTAAAATTATTATATATGTATAAATCTCATATAAGAAATGAGGTGAATTATGGAAGAGTCAGAGGAAATTGAAAAGTCGCTTGAAGACATAGAAAAAGAAATAGAACAGATGTTTGATGAACTTGATTTGTCTGCTATGGATGACATTGAAGAAGAATATGACGAGATGAGTGTAAGAAAAGCACTTAATTCGCTTAATATAAGAGTGAACAGCAGTTCTAGTAAGCAGAAAAATGAAGAAAAGTCTGAAAGCGATTCAAAAAGTGATAAAAAGAAAGAGAAAAAAGAAAAGAAAGATAAAGAAAAAAAAGAAAAGAAGGATAAGAAAAAAGATAAAAAAAAGGCGGAAAAAGAAACTGAGAATGAGAAGATTCATAGTGAAGTTGCAGAGAATAATAAAACTGCCACAAGTGATCTTGATGTTAAATTAATTGATGATATTGATAAGATATTTGAAGATACTAAAGACAGTGATGATTCTCTTGATAAAATCATTATGACCCCTGTTAATAATTTTTCAGAAGACAGTGATGACAGATTGGATCTTGTTCTTGATAATATAGAAAAACAGGAAGCATTTAGT
Organism: Lachnospiraceae bacterium; assembly: GCA_024691145.1. Taxonomy (GTDB): domain Bacteria; phylum Bacillota; class Clostridia; order Lachnospirales; family Lachnospiraceae; genus JAILNW01. Next base: position 3,345 of record JAILNW010000143.1, on the reverse strand, counting down.
GAGAACCTTGATTTAAAAGACAAGAGTCTTGCTGAACTTATGAATGATGAAGATAATGAAGAACCTTTGACTGAAAGTGATGAAAACGAAGTATATGAAGATGAAATTACTTTAACCCATAATGAACAAGAAGATAATCTTATAGAGGATATTGATGATAATAGTGACAATAGTGCAGAAGAGTCAGAAATTAAAGATTCTGGTAAAGAAAAGAAGAAATCCCTCTTTCCAGGAATTTTAAAGAAGAACAAGGAAGAAGAGGATGAAGATAATCAGGATGAGGTTCTTGACAAAAAAGCATTAAAAAAGAAAAAGAAAGAAGAAAAATTAAAAAAGAAGCAGGAAAAGAAGGAGGAAAAACTCCGTAAAAAGAAAGAAAAGGCAGAAAAAAGAAAGGCAGAGGAAGAAGACGAAGAAGAGATAGATGAATCTGAAATCTTCAAAATAAAAAAGAAAGAGAAAAAAGAAAAGCCTAAGAAGAAAGAAAAGAAAAAAGATCCTGAAAAAGAGGCAGCAAAGAAAGCAAAAGCTGAAGCAAAAGCCATAAAGAAAAAAGAAGAAAAGAGAAAGAAGAATGAGGCTAAGCTTGCAAAGAAGAAACAAATGGAGGAAGAGGCAAAAAAAGAGCCTAAGGTTAAAATCAATAAATTAGGAATTGTTGTTGTTTTTACTTTCTTCGGCATTATTGTTTATCTTGTAATTATGGGCTCCATGTCGGTATTTTATAAAAATGCCCTTGAAAATTCAAGAAAACAGTTTAATCAGGGTAATTACGAAGCTGCTTATGAAGAAATAGCAGGACTTGATATTAAAGCTAAAGATAAAGAATACTATGAGAAGGTAAGAGTCCTGCAAAAGTTAAATATGCAGTTGAGAAATTGTGATAACTATATTATAATAGATATGAAAGGGGAGGCATTGAATTCATTAATTAGCGGTATTAATATATATGACTCTGAGGTTGATTATGCCAAGAAGATTGGCGTTGAAAAGGAATATGATAATATATATATTAATATTCTGATAAAACTGACTGAAAAGTTTGGTTTAACAGAAGAAAAGGCAAGAGAGATTGCTTCTATACATGACTATGATGAGTATACGGCTATAATTGATGAATTATGTGAGAAAGACTAACTATTTTTGGTGCCTTAGATAATAAGGCACCTTTTTTATGGAGGATATAATAATGATTGCAATAATTGATTACGATGCAGGTAATATTAAAAGTGTTTTAAAGGCCTTCGAGTACATCGGAGAAAATGTTGTTCTTACAAGAGATAAGAATGAAATAATTAAGGCTGATAAAGTCGTTCTTCCTGGTGTAGGTTCATTTGGCGATGCCATGGAGAAGATACATAATTACGATTTATATGATGTAATTAAAGAAGTTGTTAGTAAAGAAGTGCCATTTCTTGGTATATGTCTTGGACTTCAGTTATTATTTGAAAATAGCGATGAAACAAAGGGAGTTAATGGACTTAAACTGTTAGAGGGTAATATTATTAAGATACCTGAAGCAGAAGGACTTAAGATACCTCATATGGGCTGGAACAGCATAAAGATAAATCCTTCTTCACGTCTGTTTAAGGGAATTAGTGATAATTCATATGTATATTTTGTACATTCATATTATCTTAAAGCAAAAAGTGAATCTATCGTTGCTGCAACTACGGAATATGGTGTTAATATTCATGCAGCTGTTGAAAAAGGCAATTTATTTGCCTGCCAGTTCCACCCTGAAAAAAGTGGTGAAGTTGGCCTTAATATTCTTAAAAATTTTGCAAAATTATAAAAAGAGAGGATATATTTATGTTTACAAAAAGAGTTATTCCATGTTTGGATGTGCATAACGGAAGAGTTGTTAAAGGTGTAAATTTTGTTAATTTAAGGGATGCAGGAGATCCAGTGGCAGTTGGAGCTGCATATGATAAAGCTGGTGCAGATGAACTTGTTTTTCTTGATATTACAGCATCAAGTGATTCAAGAAATATAAAGATAGATATGGTTAGAAGAGTTGCTGAGACTGTATTTATTCCGTTTACAGTAGGTGGTGGTATAAGGACTGTTGATGACTTTAAGGCTATTTTAAGAGAGGGAGCAGATAAAGTTGCGGTTAATTCTGCTGCAATTATGAATCCTGAACTTATATCAGAAGCAGCTTACAAATTTGGAAGCCAGTGCGTGGTTGTTGCTATTGATGCCAAGAGAAGAGCTGATAATTCTGGATGGAATATATATAAGAATGGCGGAAGAGTAGATATGGGAATAGATGCCATAGAATGGGCAATGAAAGCTGCAGAACTTGGAGCAGGAGAGATTCTTCTTACAAGCATGGACTGTGATGGTACAAAGGACGGATACGATATAGAACTTACAAGAACAGTATCTGAAAATGTTTCTATTCCTGTTATTGCTTCAGGAGGAGCTGGAACTAAAGCCCATTTTTATGATGCACTTACAGATGGAAAAGCTGATGCTGTACTTGCTGCATCATTATTCCATTATAAAGAATTGGAGATAATGGATCTTAAGAGATATCTTGCTGACAGAGATATTAGTGTCAGATTATAATTATATGACTATTTGGGGGATAATATGGACTTAGAAGAGAACACTTGGAAGTATTTTTTCAGACAGGAAAAAGAAAAGGAATATTTAAAAAAGTTAGAGGTATTTGTGAAGGATCAGTACAGTAAGACAACTGTCTTTCCTGCATATGAGAATATATTTAATGCCTACAGGTATACAAAACCTAAGGATATTAAGGCTGTTATTTTGGGACAGGATCCATATCATAATGTTGGACAGGCTCATGGATTAGCCTTTTCAGTAAACAAAGGGGTGGCTTTGCCACCTTCACTTGTTAATATATACAAAGAGCTTGAAGATGATCTTGGTATTAAAACTCCTGATCATGGATTTCTAGAAAAATGGGCCATGCAGGGGGTTATGCTTCTTAATACTGTGTTAACAGTTAGAGCCCATGAAGCAAATTCGCATAAAGGAATGGGCTGGGAGACGTTTACGGATAATACAATTAAGTATATTAATGAACTTGATCAGCCAATTGTATTTTTACTTTGGGGAAGTCCTGCACAGCAAAAAGCAAAGTTCCTTAATAATAAAAATCATCTTGTTTTAAAAGCACCTCACCCAAGTCCTTTATCGGCTTACAGGGGCTTTTTCGGATGCAAACATTTTAGTATGACAAATGAGTCTTTCATAGTGCCACCTCGTTCTGATTATTATAAGCCATTATAGCAACATACACACTTATATTATACCATTTTTTTACAAAATATGCTACAAAAAGTTTATAAAATATTGATTATACAATCTCCC
>JAILNW010000099.1 GCA_024691145.1 Lachnospiraceae bacterium | reverse complement strand
ATATAGTAAAAAAAATATGCTTTTTATGGGGTAAGGGGCATTATACCCTTTTTTACTGTTTGCAGATGTGATAATACAAAAAGAAGGACTGTGAAGTCCTAGGAAAATTTATTTTCCTATTTTTTCACAGCCCCTTTCTTATTTTAATCAATCCATTTATTTTTTATACAAAATACCTCATAAACTGTTAAAAGTATACAGCCTATTGCGTAGCATGATATATCCTTTAAATCAAATGTTCCGCCAAGCAATGTTCTAAAAAATCTGTTATCAGCTAATCCAATTATCTTAACCAAATGAAAATACTGTGTTATCTCTGTAAATACAGCAAATATAAACACATATAGTGGCAGTAACTGGCACTTCTGTGGTACAAATATACGCACAAAAGTATATAAAACTACAACTACTATAACATCTCCTAAATATGGTCTGATGAAATTATCATCAACATATAATGCTATCAGTACTTCTACGAGTATCAGAAATATCGTAGTAATAAGATAATACAGTCTGAGACTTTGAATCGCATTATCTTCGTTCTTTAGCTTTTCAAACAATTTCATTAACATCTTCCTTTATAATTTATGCGTTTACTAATGCTACTGTCTCTCTGCAGATTGCAAGTTCCTCATTAGTAGGAATTACGCAAACCTTAACCTTAGAATCAGCAGTTGATATAATAAGTTCCTCTCCACGCTTTGCATTAGCCTCATCATCAATCTTAATTCCAAGATATTCAAATGAAGACATAATTGCTTTTCTCATTCTTGAGTTGTTCTCACCAATACCTGCTGTAAATGTGATGCAGTCAACACCATTCATGGCAGCTACATAAGAACCAACATACTTAACTACTCTGTAGATAAATGCATCTAAAGCAAGTCTTGCAAGTTCATTACCCTCATCTGCAGCATTATCAAGATCTCTGAAATCGCTTGAAAGCTGAGAAAGTGCAAGAACACCTGACTTCTTGTTAAGTATATTAAGAACTTCATCAACAGTTTTATTCTCTTTATTTGCAATATACTGAACTACTGCAGCATCAACATCACCACTTCTAGTTCCCATAATTAATCCTTCAAGTGGAGTAAGACCCATGCTTGTATCTACACACTTGCCGTTCTGTACAGCTGAGATACTTGAACCATTACCTAAATGGCAAACGATAACTTTAGAATTATCCTTATCTAAACCTGCAACCTCGATAGTTCTCTTAGATACGAAGCTGTGGCTTGTTCCATGGAAACCATACTTACGGATATGGTACTTATCATAGTACTCTCTAGGAATAGCATACATATATGCCTTCTCTGGCATAGTCTGATGGAATGCTGTATCGAATACTGCAACCTGTGGAGTATCACCCATAAGAGCTTCACAAGCTTCAATACCTATAAGGTTTGCTGGATTGTGAAGAGGTCCTAAATCGAAGCAATCTCTTATAACTTTCTTAACTTCATCATTGATTACAACAGAATCAGTAAAGAATACGCTTCCGTGAAGTACTCTGTGTCCTACCGCATTAATCTCATTAACACTTGCAATAACACCATGGTCAGCATCAACAAGAGCATCAAGTACTTTCTGTACTGCTACCTTGTGATCTTCCATAAATGACTGGTCTACATAATCTTCTTTTCCAGGAACCTTATGAGTAAGGCATGATCCTTCGATTCCTATTCTTTCGCATAATCCCTTTGCAAGAACCTGCTCTGTATCTTTATCAATTAACTGGTATTTCAAAGAAGAACTACCACAATTTATAACTAATACGTTCATCTTATTATTCTCCTTTACTGCTTCTTTTACAGTCTCATTATTAACCTCTTCAGAAACATTCTTCTTTTTTCTAAAAAACATGAGTATTCCCTCCAAATAACAACCAATATATAATTAGTTAGCCTGTGCCTGAACAGCTGTTATTGCTATAACACCAACGATATCGTCTGCGCTGCATCCTCTTGATAAGTCATTAACAGGTTTAGCGATACCCTGAGTCATAGGACCATAAGCTTCAGCATGAGCAAGTCTCTGAACTAATTTATATCCGATATTACCTGCATCAAGGTCAGGGAAAATAAGTACATTAGCGTTACCAGCTACTTCGCTTCCTGGAGCTTTGCTCTTTCCAACGCTTGGTACCATAGCTGCATCAGCCTGTAATTCACCATCAAGGCAAAGATCAGGATACTGCTCTTTTGCAATTCTTACAGCCTCAGTTACTTTATCTACATCAGCATGCTTAGCACTTCCCTTAGTTGAGTGTGAAAGCATAGCTACTACTGGTTTCTCACCAACAAGTAATTCAAAACTCTTAGCAGAGCTGTCAGCTATAGCTGCAAGTTCTTCAGAGTTAGGATTCTGATTTAATCCACAGTCACCGAAAACAAATGTTCCATTGCTGCCATATTCACAATCAGGTACTACCATTACGAAGAATGATGATACAAGTTTTGTTCCAGGTGCAGTTTTAAGAATCTGAAGAGATGGTCTTAAAACATCTGCAGTTGCATGGCATGCACCAGAAACCATACCATCAGCATCTCCAACTTTAACCATCATTACACCAAAGTAAAGATAGTTCTTTGTAAGTAAATCTTTTGCCTGCTCAGGTGTCATACCTTTGCTCTTTCTTAATTCAACTAAAGTGTCTACGTATGAATCTAATTTATCAAATGCTAATGGATCAATTACAGTAGCCTTTGATATATCATATCCACACTCTTTTGCCTTTGCATTTACCTCATCAGCATTACCAATTAAAACAATGTTAGCAATTCCCTCTGCCAATACCTTAGAAGCTGCCTCATAAGTTCTTGCATCCTCTGTCTCAGGTAAAACTATTGTCTGTACATTACTTTTTGCTTTTTCTTTAATTACATCTATAAAGCCCATTTTTAAAGTCTCCTTCCTTTAATTGAAAATTTTAATACAAACTCACATCTTCAATTATAAGACTTTTCTTTGCAAGGTACAAGTTAATATCTTGTGCAATTTTAAATACAATAAATTGTTTTCTGATAAGTACAATTTCCTACTAAAGTTTTGTTTTATTTCTGCCGATAAAAAAGTCAGATGTGTACATATTGAGGGTTATATAATAAGGTTTTACAATGAGAATGAGGGATGTCTATGAATTTAAACGATCTTATTTACGATAATGAAGAGTACAAGTCTACTAATATTGAGTACAAAACGTCTATGTATGACATAACAACCTATAGACGAAACACCGAAAGATGCAGAAGGATTGAACTTTGTTCTGGGAATTTATTTAAATACAACACAATTAATATAGATGATACAGCAAAAATCATTGAATGAATTCGTCTTATGTGTTAAAATATTCTTTGTTAATAAAGAATATAAGAAAGAGGCGATTATATGAAACTTTGGGGCGGAAGATTTACTAAGGAGACTAACCAGTTAGTCCATAATTTCAATGCTTCACTTTCATTTGACCAGAAGTTTTACAAACAGGATATAAAAGGAAGTATAGCCCATGTTACTATGCTTGCAAAGTCAGGCATTTTAACAGATGATGAAAAAGATAAGATTATTGCAGGTTTAGAGGGTATTCTTAAGGATATAGAAAGCGGCGACCTTTTGATTAACGAATCATTTGAAGATATTCACAGCTTTGTTGAGTCTACACTTATCGACCGCATTGGTGATACAGGCAAGAAGCTTCACACAGGCAGAAGCCGTAATGATCAGGTTGCTCTTGATATGAAGTTATACACAAGAGATGAGATTGTAGAGATTAAAGCTCTTGTAGTTACTTTACTTGCTGAACTTAATAAGCTTTTAGGAGAGAATATAGATACTATTATGCCGGGCTTTACACATTTACAGAAGGCTCAGCCTATTACTCTTGCACATCATCTTGGTGCTTATTTTGAAATGTTTAAGAGAGACTATGGCAGACTCTGCGATATATATGACAGAATGAACTACTGCCCACTTGGATCAGGTGCCCTTGCAGGTACAACTTATCCTTTAGACAGAGAATATACAGCTTCTTTACTTGATTTTAAAGCTGCTACTGCTAACAGCATGGATTCTGTTTCTGACAGAGATTACATAATCGAACTTCTTAGTGCACTGTCAACTATTATGATGCATTTAAGCCGTTTCTGTGAGGAAATTATCATATGGAACACTAATGAATACCAGTTTGTAGAGATTGATGACGCATACAGTACTGGAAGCAGTATTATGCCACAGAAGAAGAATCCTGATATTGCAGAGTTAATAAGAGGAAAGACAGGACGAGTTTATGGTTCCCTTATATCAATCCTTACAACTATGAAGGGACTTCCTTTAGCATATAACAAAGATATGCAGGAAGATAAAGAATTTACTTTTGATGCCATTGACACTGTAAAGGGATGCATATCATTATTTACAGGTATGATTTCTACAATGAAGTTTAATAATGAGCGTATGAAGTCAAGTGCTGCAAATGGTTTTACTAATGCAACAGATGCTGCTGATTACCTTGTTAATAAAGGTGTTCCATTCAGAGATGCACATGGCATTATCGGAAAGCTTGTACTATACTGTATAGATAAAAACTGCAGTCTTGATGACCTTTCACTTGAAGAATATAAGGCTATAAGCCCAGTATTTGAAAATGACATTTATGAAAGTATCAGCATGGAAACCTGTGTTTCTAAACGTAATACTATAGGTGCCCCAGGTCAGGCTGTTATGAAACAGGTATTTAAAGCTAATGAAGAATTTTTGAAGACACTTTGATATATATTTCTAGTTAGAATAAAATATCTACAGTTACATGCTTGCATGTTATGCTGTAAGATATTTTATTCTAAACCTGTGAAGCAGGAACTTTCCCCTTCTTTTTACATTACTCCATATTCGATTAAACTTACATTAGACATTTCAT
>JAILNW010000066.1 GCA_024691145.1 Lachnospiraceae bacterium | reverse complement strand
AGATTCAAAAAAAGATCAGTGGGGTAATACAGCTTCATACAGTATACTTGGTTTTGTGAATTATGTCAGACACAGTGGCAGCCGACCGATGAACGTCATATGGAAGCTTGATGAAGAAATCCCGGCTAAGTATATTAAACAAACCAGAAAGTTAATAGTTAGCTAGGAGCATAGCCGTTACTAATTTGATCATTAGAGAAGTTATAAAATGCTCTGTCACACCTCACGGTTGATAATCGGGGAGATGTGATTATTTAGTAGTATATTCAAACTAGATAGAAAAAATGTTTGCACATATAAAATCAGGGCAATTGAGGAAAAACCTATATTTTGGTGTAATATACTTGGTTTTTTTATGCCTAAAGGACACGCTTGGGTAGGCATATTATAAAAAGGAAGGAGGCTAAAATATAATGCACAACTATACGATTTGGTTTAACACTGATTTGCAGAAGGCATATCAGTTACAAGATGGTAGCAAACGGGCGGATAGTCCAAAAGAAGCATTGGAACAGTATTTAGCCGATTTCCGTATTATTTCAATTTATAAGGTCAACAGCAGGGATAATTCAAATGTAAGCGTTAAATTTTCGGATGGCAGATATAACTTTTACAACATAGTTATTGAAAAGGTAGTTAAGGATAGTGAAAAGGAGCCAGATATGCAAACACTAAATACTAATACAGGAAAAAGAATGAAGTGGTCAGAAATAGTAGAAAAATACCCAGATATGTGGGCAATCGTCACGGGTATAAAATATGTGAATGGAAAAATAAGTGAATGTGTATTTTTTGAGGCAGTCAAATTTGAGGAATTAGATAATACTATCTTAAAATACGATAGTAATATTGATTTCCTTAGAACTACAGACAATATGCCAAATGCAGGGGTTTTGTTATGAATGTAAATGGTTTGACAGAATTAAAATTCAATATTAAAAGAATTAAAGGTGATTACAAAAGGGTACATATCATAAACCATGATAATAATACTGAATGCCTTATAGATACAGGCTCAAGCTGTGCTATATGGTGTTTAGGTGAGGTCGCACTGAAAAAGAAATACCCAAATGCAGTTCGGTTAAACGATACTTATTTCTTGATAGGCGGTTTTGGTGGGGAACAAATTGTTAAAAGGCAATTTCACTAAAACATATTGGAACATTATGTAAGATTACTTCATATGTATTGGAGTTTTTCTTTTTGTATAATAATCAACCATGTGTTGTGACAGAGCCAACAATTATATGATGAATTGGATGCAGATTATTATGATTTTATTGTGGTAGATGATTATGAAATAATAGGTCTAAGTCGAGAAGCCGCCTAAACAAAGGCTTCAAGACTTAGTCCTATTTTTTCGACCTACTGGAGAGGGGAAGAGGATGGGCTGCGCCAGACAAAATCTATAATCTGCACTTAAGGACAGCGGAGATGCCAGGTCTCCAAAGTACAGCTGCCCTTGGAGAAGTGAGGTGAAAAAAGCTGAATATAGGACTTTTGTCTCGCTGCTACAGCATCGTTGTTGAAGCAGTAATCACGCAGTTGACATTATAATCAGGCAACTGATGCTATAAGTATTATGCACTAATCCCGTTTATAAACAACGACTTAGCAAATCAATTTGTGCCATATCCATTGATATTAAAGAGAGTTCAAAATAACTTATAATATGAATCTTATATTCTGAATCATGTAAAAAATACTGTAAATCTGACAAATATTCTTTCTTCGAACTAGATGTTTTTATATTTCTTTTAATATCTTGTAATTTTTTTTCTAACTCATGATATCCCTTACTGTGTTCTAAAGAAAGAATTTCTTTTGCTCCAGAATATGGATATACAAAAACACTATGCTTTTTCCACATGTCTATCATTTCAGATGTCAAAATATCATTGGATAAAACCTTATCGCAGAAATAATATTCAAAAGAAGCTGCCAATGATTCTACAATAATATCATTATTATCTTTAAACGGATTTCTATTTCCATATTTATCACAATAAGTGTGATGCACAGCGTGGAAAAATTCATGTATTAATACAGATAAAAATAAGTCTTCTAAATCCCGTCCTGTTTTTCCGGATTTTTTCATTGCCTCAACATAAAGTACAACCTCATGATCCTTCTGGAAATATTCTCCATATACGAGAATTGAAAACGGAGCATAAATATCATATTCGCCATTATCATCTTCTTTTTTATAGTTATTGCTATAATCTAATTCTCTTTCATCATAATGATCTTCTTTGATTTCAATATTATTAAGATCAAATTTTTTATACTTAATCATTGGTGATAAAGTAATCTTGTCTATGAAAATGTCATCTGAAGAAACTCTCCTTAAGTTGGATCCTGGCATATGGCTATTCTTTAAAAATGATTTACCAAAGATATCCTCATATATATTTTTTTTATATAAAAGTAATAATTCCTCAAAATACTCCTTGTATGGATCATTATAGTAATTTTTTGATGCAAATTCAGAAATGTTAGTACGTAAAGCTTTACTACTAACTTCATTCCATACCATTAGGTCGATATTTATACCTTTAAATCCTGCCTTAACAGATATTGATTTAGTACGTTTGTTTTTAGGTGCAAATACTAATTCATCATCCTTATTGACCAAACAACCATTTATAGATTTAAAATCACAAACATTCTTGGTGACATCTATGGAGTCTAAATACTCATAATCGCCATGTGGATATCCATTGTCTTTGATATACATGGTCCATACATCATTAAGCGGCCAGTCAATATCTATTGTAATTGACCAAGGTTGTTTCAAATCATCTAGTTTATCCATTTCAGCCTTTAAGGTTTTTTCAATGTCGCCATTAGTACCCTTTCCATTTGTTACATAATCACTAATCTTAATGTTATTCATTTTTATACTTCTCCTTTATAGCATATTTTTATTAACTGACTCAATTATTATAATACAAAAAACTTTTTTATGTTTAGAAAAATTTATAATAACCATAGAGTGATTTGATTTCCAATCAGTCAGCTGATCTATATTTAGTAAGCAGATTAACGAGATCTCTGTCATCCTCCAAAATATCTAAAAAGCTTTTAGACCTATCTTGACATACGCTGATGAGTTTCACCACGCGGCAGCTCCAATATATAAAGAACCTTTGGAAAAGTTTACATCTAAGATCCTGTTAGGACTTACTGCGACACCTGAAAGGATGGATGGAGAAGATATTCTCCGTTATTTTAATAACAGGATAGCAGCGGAAATACGATTGCCGGAAGCTATAGACAGAAAGCTGCTCTGCCCTTTTCAATACTTTGGTATTTCAGATGAAATTGATTATTCGGAAATAAAATGGTCCCGTGGAGGTTATGATCGACAGGAACTGAGCAATATTTTGTCATTTAGTGGG
>JAILNW010000043.1 GCA_024691145.1 Lachnospiraceae bacterium | reverse complement strand
TATTCCTTATAACACTAAAGAAAGGAACATTAATATGAACAAAGAGACTATAGAACGAATAAGAAAATTTAAGTCAGATAGAGACTGGGATCAATATAATACACCATCAAACCTGGCAAAATCAATTGTAATTGAAGCTGCTGAGCTTTTAGAGTGTTTCCAATGGGATAATGAGAACTATGACTTACAGCACGTTAAAGAAGAACTTGCAGACGTACTTATTTACTCACAAAACCTCCTTGACGCACTTAACCTTGATGTTAATGAAATCGTCAATATGAAGATGACCATGAACGAAACTAAGTATCCCGTAGAAAAAGCAAAGGGAAATGCGAAGAAATATGATGAATTATAAACTTAAAAGCAGAGATTATTACCTCTGCTTTTGTTGTTTTTTCTATTCTCCCCACTTTGCTTTACTGCCTTTATCATCTTTGGTTATAATAAGCTTAGTTTCCACCTGGTTTTTAAGTTCTGTTACATGTGATATTATTCCAACAAGTCTGTTGCCTGATGAAAGTTCATTAAGGGCATTAACAGCCTCCTGTCTCATTTCTTCACTAAGGGAACCAAATCCCTCATCAATAAACATTGTATCAACATGTACCTTTCCATTACTGTTTTGTATAATATCAGCCATTCCTAAAGCCATTGAAAGAGCAGCCATAAATGATTCTCCACCAGAAAGGGTCTTAACGTCCCTTGATTGTTCATTAACAATACTATATATATCAAGGTCAAGTCCAACTTCTCCTCTTGCTCCAAGATCATTTAAAGCCCTGCACTGAAGTATAAACTGTCCATGGGACATAACTTTAAGTCTCTTATTTGCCTGATTAACAATCTTCTCAAAAAATCTTCTTTGAACATAAGTCTGGAAATTAAGATGCTTTCCAGCAATCTTTCCATTGGCAGTTTCATAAAGACTTGTAATAATCTTAGCTTCACTTAAAACAGAAACCCTGTAATTATAGCTTTTCTTAAGACTTTCCATTATATTAATGTTATTATTCAGCCTGTACTTTCTGTCAGTTACAGTATCCTCTGCTTTCTTTAAATCTGCATTACTAATATCAAGCTTTGCTTCCAGTTCCTTAGTATCAATTCTTTCTTTATCCTTTAACTGTTCTTCTAGAATAGTTACAGTCTGTGTAAGTCTGCTCTTATTTTCCTTATAAGAATTAAGCATATTTTCAGCATTTACTATAGAATCATTATCAATTCTGCTATCTAAGAATTCCTTCTCATCTTTAAAATCACTTTCATTAATCTTAGACATATACTCATTGTAAGAAGACTCAAGTTTTTTACTGCAATCCTCCAATCTAAGCTTAATGGTAGTTACATGACCTGTTACTTCTGATAATTTGTTACTTACCTCTGTATAATTCTTCTGAGCCTCTTCCTTAGTAGTTTTTAAATCCTTTGCTTTACTATTTAACTCATCAAACCTTTTCTTTGCCTCAGATTTATTATCAAATGTAAGTTCTTTCTTTAATTTTTCTGCAATAGCCTTATTTGCTGCAAGTTCACTATCTTCTTTATTTATAATCTCACTAACTTCTTCATACTCCTTTATACAAAGCTCTTCTTCTTTTTTTAAGTTCTCTTTTTTAGCATCAAGCTTTGTAACCTCATCCTTTGCTTTTTTAATATAAACAAACTTTTCCATTGTTATATTAAAAATATCACTTAACATCTTAGACATTTTAGTACCATCCGCAGAAATCATATTTACAAATGTATTAATATCATCATTCTCATTAAATACAATACTGCCATTAATACCATATCTATTAATTGTGTCTTCACCAACAATACTATAAATAATACCTGATTTATCCATATCATCATCACAAACCTGTGATTTTACTTTGGCAAATAAAGCATTATAACTGTCTTTAAGTGAATTTATATCACTTATAAGTTTTGTCTTTCTTTTATAACAATCATTTTCAAGGTTCTGACATTTATCAGTTATAATATCAAGATTATTTTTTAAACCATCCAAAGCCTTTTTATCCACATATTCTTTGTTATCCACATGAGGATTTTCATAATCTATATTGTTATCCACATGATGAATGCTTCCGCACACAGGACATGGTTTTCCATCTTCTAAGGTGCTTCTAAGAAGTGCTGCCTGATTATTAATAAATAAATTGTACTTGTTATCATAATCAGCCTTTAACTGTTCACATTTTTTCTTCTCTAAAGCACATGCCTTTTCCATTTTAGTTAGCTGTTCATATGAATCCGGTAAAAGCGCTATTTTTTCCTGTATCTTTTTAAGTTCCCCAGCACATAAATGAATATTGTTCCCCCAGGTTTTTACTATCTCAAAACCTGCTGCAAGTTCAATATTTTTATTTCTTTCACTTTCTATAAGCTCATACTTTTCTTTAAAACCATTTTTCTTTTCTTCAAGCTGCTGCTTCTTAACAGCATCCTTCTTCCTTGATGAATCAATATCGCTAATCTTTTTAACAAACTTATCATACTCATCATACTTTTCAAGAATATTTCCTATGCTATTTGCTTCATTAATATAATTCTGATAATCATTTTCATAGGCTATATTAACAGTATCAAAGTTTTCCTTTAATTTTTCACTGTCTGCCTTTAATTTACCTAATTCTTCATTCTTTAAAGTATAAGCCTTCTGTGTTTTTTCATTATCATCTTTTGCATCTATGTATGACTTATAAAATGTCTCAATATACATGGCTTTTCTGCCATTTTTTATTCTTTCTTCTATGTTCTTAAATTCATCTTCCCTTAAAAGAAGTTTCTCAAGCTCTGATTTATTCTTATCTCTATCATCAAACAGCTTGTTAACACCATTGGCATCACTTAATGACTTTTCAATAGCTTTGACTTCCTTTGCTACAGCTTCTTTCTTCTCTTCATCCTCTTTAATACACACATTAATCTCATCATTTATGTTATTAATAAGAGGAACAATATTGCCTGAAAAATCCTCAGTAAATTCCTTTTTTCTTTCCTTTAATTCTTCAGTATATTGGCTTTCATCCAATGAAATTAATTTTTCCATATCAAAAAGTATGCTTTTTTTATTTTCAATATCACTTCCTGATACTTCCTTGTATTTTTCATACAATTTGTTCTCTATCTTAGCATAAATGCTCGTGTCAAATATCTTTGCAAATATTTCTTTTCTTTCTTTAGATGAAGAAAGTAAAAGTTTCATAAAGTCTCCCTGGGCGAGCATTGCAACCTGTGTAAACTGGTCAAAGTTAAGGCCTATAATCTCTTCTATCTTTATATCTATATCCTTTATCTTTCCAGGAAATGCACTGTTATCAGGCATAATAAGCTCTACACTTGCTGCCTTCTTTGTTTTTAATTCTTCATATTCATTAGTCTTTTTGTTTAATTTAAACTTAGACTGTTCAGGACAGCGGATTATTGTGTACTTTTCACCATTATAATTAAAGCAGAATTCAACTACTGTTTCCACATCCTGCTTTGAAAACTGGCTTTTCATCATTTTTCCTTCTCTTTTAGCACCACTTGTTTTGCCATAAAGTGCAAATGTTATTGCATCAAATATTGTTGTCTTTCCTGCTCCTGTATCTCCTGTTATAAGAAATATTCCTGAATTAACATCATTAAAATCAATTGTTTCTTCATTATATGAGCCAAAGGCTTGCATTTTTATATATACTGGTTTCACGTCTAATCCTCCCTACACTTCTTCCTGAATCTTTAAAAGAATCTCATTAAATACTTTCTCTTCTTCTTCACTCATAGGCTGTCCATTCATTTCCTGATAAAACTCAGTGAAGGCTTCATATGGTGTAAGGCTTGTGTCGCTAATCTCCACATCTTCAAGTTTTTTTCTTGTTCTCTGATTATCAACACGAACTTCTAATATATTGTTATAATATTCATCTAAAATATCCTTTGGTCTGAATAAATGTTCGTCTGTAAGGGTTATTGACACATAATCATCTCTGTTATCCTCATTTGCCATCTTTATAACTTCATCTATAGTTCCCTTAACACTTCTCACATCTCGAAATGATTTTACTGGAATAAGTTCATAGGATGCTCCATTTTCTTTTTCATTAAGGGTAACCATTGTAATGCTTTTATTATGTCTTTCTTCGCTTACAGAATACTTAAGCAAAGTTCCAGAGTATCTTATATAATCTTTTCCGATTTTCTGAGGACCATGTATATGACCAAGTGCCACATAATCAAAGTTTTCAACGCATTTTGTATCTACGCTGTCAACGCCTCCAACAGATATATAGGCAAGTTCAGAATCACATTTCTCTGGTGAACTATCCCCTGCTATAAAAAACTGATGTGCTATCAGCACATTTCTCTCACTGTAATCTATATTTTCTCTTTTTATAAGATACTCCACTGCCTGATTATATGTAAGTGGTTCATTACAATCCACAAGATTTCTTACATATGAAGGCTTTGTAAATGGAAGCAGATAGAAGTTAACTGCCCCATACTCATCATGAAGTGTTATTTTTTCAAGATGTTCTTCTTTAGTTTGTGGCGGCATAACAGATACATGTATGTTATGCATCTTAAAAAATGACTTTGCATAGGCCAGTCTCTGTGCATTGTCATGGTTACCTGCAATTATTAGTACCGGTATTGAAGGTTCAATCTTAGATAACTTTGTCAGATAATCATCGAAAATCTCATATGCTTCCGCTGATGGCACCGACTTATCATATACATCCCCAGCTATAATAATAGCATCAGGTCTGTATTCTTTAATAAGTTCTATTGTTTTATCAAGCACATCAATCTGCATATCCTTTAGATTGTAAGAATTAAGTAATTTGCCTATATGTAAATCTGATAAGTGAAAAAATCTCATTATTTATGTCCTTTCTTTATAGTTTTCTTTTAAATAATTACACTCTTTTCCATATAGTATACCATTTTTATATTGAAATGAAAACACCTTGCCTTCACAAAAACAGAGTAAGAAAAGGCAGATAGCAATCACTACCTGCCTTACATATTTTATGATTAATGATGGAATAATCTTATTCCTGTGTGGCACATTACCATGTTGTGCTTGTTAGCTGCTTCAGTTACAAGGTCGTCTCTTTTAGATCCGCCTGGCTGTGCAACATACTTAACACCACTCTTAAATGCTCTTTCAATATTGTCTGGGAATGGGAAGAATGCATCTGATCCAAGTGCAACATCAGTATTCTTATCTAACCATGCTCTCTTCTCTTCTTTTGTAAATACTTCTGGCTTAGAAGTAAATACTCTCTGCCACTCACCTTCTGCTAAAAGATCCTCATACTCATCTCCGATGTAAAGATCAATTGCATTATCTCTGTCAGGTCTTCCAATTTCTTCTTTAAATGGAAGGTTAAGTACCTTTGGATTCTGACGTAAGAACCAGTTATCAGCCTTCTGTCCTGCAAGTCTTGTGCAGTGAATTCTTGACTGCTGTCCTGCTCCGATACCTATTGCCTGTCCGCCCTTTACATAACATACTGAGTTTGACTGAGTATACTTAAGTGTAATAAGTGATATAATAAGGTCAATCTTAGCTGAGTCTGGAAGTTCTTTGTTATCAGTAATAATGTTCTGAGTAAGGAAATCGTTATCGATATTAAGTTCATTTCTTCCCTGCTCAAAAGAAATACCATATACCTGCTTAACTTCCTTCTGTGCTGGTACATATGAAGGGTCTATCTTAACAATGTTATATGTTCCTCTTCTCTTTGACTTTAATATCTCTAAAGCTTCTGGCTCATATCCTGGTGCAATAATACCATCAGATACTTCTCTCTTTATAAGATTAGCTGTATCCACATCACAAACATCTGAAAGTGCAATGAAATCACCAAATGAAGACATTCTGTCAGCGCCACGGGCTCTTGCATATGCTGATGCAAGTGGAGATAAATCTCCTAAATCATCTACCCAGTAAATCTTTGCTTCAACCTCAGTAAGAGGAAGACCTACTGCTGCACCTGCAGGGCTTACATGCTTAAATGAAGTAGCTGCTGGAAGACCAGTTGCTTTCTTTAATTCGCTAACTAACTGCCATCCGTTAAATGCATCTAAGAAGTTAATATATCCTGGCTTACCATTTAATACTTCGATTGGTAACTCACTGCCATCTTCCATAAATATTCTTGATGGTTTCTGATTAGGGTTACATCCATATTTTAATTCTAATTCTTTCATTGTCAATTATCCCTTTCAATATTTATTATTTATTCTTATTAACTATACGGCTTTCATATGTTCCGTCTTCTATATTAATATATCTTACAAATAATGATACTTTATTATCTTCATTAAGGCTGTTCCAAACATTGTTAGTAAATGTATCTATGTCTCCTTCAATAGTTACTACTGTTGGCTCGCCTTCAAAACTTGGAAGTGGATTACCGTCACCCATATATGTATGAATGAATCTTCCCTCTCCAGCCTTTGGATTAGAGTATGCAAATGTATATCTGTTGCATGATGATGGATCTCCATTGTTGCTCTTAAGAATAGACATAGCATAGTTGAATGTATTATTCTCAACATGCATAATTCCTGAGATTCTAGGTGTGTAGTTTGGTCCATCTGGCTCAAACTCTCTTCCTCTTAAAGACTGCTCAAAAGTAAGCTGCTTATCCATGTTGTCATATATAGTATCTGTCTGATCACCATTAGTTACAATAGTCTTGTTACCAAGAACTCTTACTGGAGCGTAGATAATAAGACTTGGGTCTTCAAGCTTTGAAGGATCAAATGCTTCTGTTCTGATTCCTTCTCCATCCTCTACAAACACCCTGTTACGGCTGTTAGAGCTTCTTCCCATAATAAAATAAGCTGTTACAGCATACTTTCCATCTGCTGACTTTCCTATAACAATTCCTCTTCCTGGATAAGTTGTAGATGAAATTTCTTTTTCTAATGAAATGATTTCCATAGTTTAGCCTCCTGATTAATTAATTAAATTACTAACACAACATACATTGTAGCACATTTATATAGTAACAATCAAGTGCTGATTTTTTACTGAAAAATTATTCAGTGAATATTTTTTCAGTAATTTATATAAATTCAATTTTTTCAATCATAAAAAATTACTAAATCATGATTTAGTAACTTCGTTTTTCTTCATTTCTTCACTTTCTTCTATAATTTGCAAAATAATTTTCTTAAATTGCATAGCTTTATCTATATCAGAAACATTAATAATAATATCTAATCCTGTATCAGATTTAAAAGATATATGTCCATAAACACACTTTGGTAACTGCCTGTTATTATTGTACCTCTTGTCTGGACCACCATCTTTATTTACATACTGCCATGTTTTTCCTATAACTTTAGTATCTTTTGGCACTACACCATATTCTACAAATGGTTGTTCACCAAAAAGTATATGTAATTCTGAATATTCTACAACTCCCCATCCTTTTCTTCCTCTTACTACAAGTCTATCAGGTAAAATGTAAATCATATCATTCCTCATTTTAACATAGTAACATGTTGCATCAGTTCTCATAAAATCAGGTTTTTTCTTTTTTATTTTAATAGGAGATCTATTTACACTACTTACGGCACCTGCATTTTTCTTATTAGATGTTATTTGTGATTCTTTGACAATTTGCCATATCATTTTATTTTTTAACAATGTTTCCATTGCCTGGTTTAGCATCTGAATTCTACGTTTTCCATAATCATCACATTCATATAACCTGCTGTAACAATCCCCGCTGGTAAAGCCACAACAGCTATTCCCAAAAATGCCGAAATCATAGTAATAATTTTTCCTATAACTGAAACAGCATAAATATCTCCATATCCTACCGTTGTTAATGAAACAGTAGCCCAGTAAATAGCATCAAAATAATTGTTAAATGTATCAGGTTCAACACTAATAATTATTAAAGCTGATACGAGGATATAACCAATTGCCAAACATCCTACAACAATCAAAGACTCTTTCTGCTTTTTTAAAACGTTAAATATAATTGTAATATTTTTCGAATATCGTATAGCTTTAAAAACTCTAAATACTCTAAATGTTCTAAACAAACGTAATATCTTAAATAACCTAAAAGCATTACTAATTGTTATTATTGAAGGAAGAATTGATATTATATCAATAATTGCCATTGGTGTAAAGCAATATAAACCAAATGAAATATTTCCTTCATTTAATTTGAAATCCGCTGTAATAAATCTAAATGCGTAATCTATCAAAAAAATAGTTACAGTAACCTTATCAATAATACCTGAATAAATTCCTTCTCCTTTTGTAGCAATTGGAATCAAACTACTGATAATTGTTATTATCATAAATATATCATATACTTTACTAATATTATCATCATCATTAGCAACTTCTATTATTTCAAACAAACGCTTTCTTACTGATTTTTTCAAAACGTATCTCCTCTTTATTCTTTTCATCTCTGATTATTTAACTTTCATATTTTTATATCGACATCATATTTATTATATATAATTTTTTATATAAAAAAACTGCCCTATAATGAGCAGTTTTTAACCATATTACTTGTCCCTATAATGAGAACCACATTGTACAATTTTAATTACATTATTATCTATTCTATAGACTATTCTATTACAATCATCAATTCTTCTGCTCCAATATCCTGATAAATCAGCAGATAGTCTTTCTGGTTTCCCTATACCTTCATATCCATTACGATCTATATCTTTTAGTAATTGTAAAATTCTTTTTAATGTTTTTTTATCTTGTTTTGTCCAATACTCAAAATCTTCCCAAGCTTCATCTGACCATTCTTTATTCATCGTAAGACACCTCATGTATAGTTCCGCCCACTGTTTCCATTTGAGCTATTGATTTTTTTAGTCTTTCGATATTTGCAGGGCTATAAAATGGATCAGCATCTGCTGTAATTTCAAATGGTATACGTCTTTCTCTACCAACTTTTGTTAAAAACATTGTTATAGCTGCAGACATTGTAAGACCCATGTCTTTTAAAGCACTTTCTGCATTTTCCTTAACTTCATCATCTATTCTAAAATTTACCTGTGTCATGAAATATC